>NZ_JBMPOQ010000006.1:0-249577 GCF_049340505.1 Undibacterium sp. Dicai25W
TAAGGTAATCATCCACGCTTCCGCAGTAGTATCCAAACCGAGGTTGCGGAATACCTAACTTTGCCCTAGCGTGTTTATATGCCCGATAAAAAATCCTCCAGTGGTGAAAAGCTGCTCTATTGCTCCTTTTGTGGCAAGAGTCAACATGAGGTTAAAAAGCTGATTGCAGGGCCTTCAGTCTTTATTTGCGATGAGTGCATAGACTTATGTAACGACATCATTCGCGATGAAGTGTCTGAAATTGATAATATTGCCAGTGCCAAAACTGAATTGCCAACGCCGCAAGAAATTACCGATTTGCTGGATCAATATGTTATCGGTCAGGTCAATGCGAAGCGTATTCTTGCCGTCGCCGTGTATAACCACTACAAGCGCCTTAAGCATTTGGGTAAAAAAGACGACGTGGAATTGGCTAAAAGTAATATCTTGCTGGTAGGTCCTACTGGTTCAGGTAAAACCTTGCTGGCGCAAACTCTGGCCAGGATGCTGAACGTACCGTTTGTGATCGCCGATGCAACCACGCTGACTGAAGCTGGTTATGTGGGTGAGGACGTAGAAAACATCATTCAGAAATTGCTGCAAAACTGCAATTATGAAGTTGAGCGTGCCCAAAAGGGTATTGTTTATATTGATGAAATTGATAAAATTTCACGTAAATCTGACAATCCATCAATTACTCGTGACGTTTCAGGTGAGGGCGTGCAGCAAGCCCTGCTGAAATTGGTTGAAGGTACGATGGCGTCTGTGCCGCCACAAGGTGGCCGTAAGCACCCAAATCAAGATTTTATTCAGATTGATACCACCAACATCATGTTTATCTGTGGTGGCGCGTTTGATGGCTTGGCGAAGATCATTTCTGATCGCTCTGAGCGTAGTAGTATAGGCTTCTCTGCAAGTGTGAAGAGCCAGACGGAGAAAAGTGCAAGTCAAGTCATGCAAGATGCAGAACCGCAAGATTTGATTAAGTTTGGTCTGATCCCCGAATTGGTTGGCCGTTTGCCAGTGATTGCCACTTTGAACGAATTGGACGAGGCAGCATTGATCCAGATTTTGGTCGAGCCAAAAAATGCCCTGATTAAGCAATATGCCAAATTGCTTGAGATGGAAGGTACTGAATTGGAAATTCGCCCGGCGGCGTTGCAGGCGATTGCTAAGAAGGCGATTGCACGTAAGACTGGCGCGCGCGGTTTGCGTTCTATTCTTGAGCATGCCTTGTTGGACGTCATGTACGATTTGCCTAGCCATCAAAACGTTGAAAAGGTCGTCATCGACGAAGGTACTATTTCAAATGGCGCCAAACCATTGCTGATCTATCAAGATAAGCCAAAGGTATCCGGCGCGTAATTGTTGGTTCAGATCACCTAAGTTTGTTAAAAAAAGGGGAATATTCCCCTTTTTTTTATGGTTATTGTGCGATTTAATTTGAATCGCAGTAGAATAAACTCAAATAAATAATAGCTTCAATCGCAAAGCTACCCGGAGATCCCCTCTGCGTGGCTTTTTTTATTGTTTTTCCAAAAGATGGGCTTGTGTTTTAGCCTTGTGCGCCAACATTAACAACTAGTATTTACGAAAGGTGCGCCATGACGACTACTCTGAATCCCGAGCAAATCCAACTGCCTCTGCTGCCGTTGCGTGATGTGGTTGTATTCCCCCATATGGTTATTCCGCTGTTTGTCGGACGTCCAAAGTCAATTAAAGCTTTGGAAGCAGCGATGGATCAAGGTAAAAGTATTATGCTTGCTGCGCAAAAAGCAGCGGCAAAAGATGAACCATCGGCTGATGACATTTACGAAATAGGCTGTGTTGCCAATATTTTGCAAATGTTGAAATTGCCAGATGGTACGGTAAAAGTTTTAGTGGAAGGTGCGCAGCGTGCACGTATCCATAAAATTCATGACTCCGACTCACATTTCACTGCTGATTTGACTCCTGTTGCTGCGGTTGAGGAAGATGATTCCGAAGTTGAAGCAATGCGTCGTGCCATTGTTCAGCAGTTTGATCAATACGTTAAGTTAAACAAAAAAATCCCACCAGAAATCCTGGCATCGTTGTCAGGTATTGATGATGCCGGACGTCTTGCTGACACGATCGCAGCCCACTTGCCGCTCAAGTTGGAGCAAAAGCAAGTCATTCTGGAAATCTTCAGTGTTGCCAAACGCCTTGAGCACTTACTTGGTCAACTTGAAGGTGAACTGGATATTCTGCAGGTCGAAAAGCGTATCCGTGGGCGTGTTAAACGCCAGATGGAAAAATCGCAGCGCGAATACTATCTGAACGAGCAAGTTAAAGCGATTCAGAAAGAATTGGGCGAAGGCGAAGAGGGCGCTGACATCGATGAGCTTGAGAAAAAGATCATTGCCGCCAAAATGCCTAAAGAAGCACGTGATAAGGCTTTAAACGAGCTTAAAAAGCTGAAAATGATGTCGCCGATGTCTGCCGAAGCAACGGTCGTACGCAACTATATCGATACCATTGTCGGTTTGCCTTGGAAGAAAAAATCCAAGGTCAATAACGACCTCGCGAACGCCGAAAAAGTGCTTGAAGACGAGCATTATGGACTGGATAAGGTCAAAGAACGCATTCTGGAATATCTTGCAGTTCAACAACGTGTTGATAAGCTGAAAGCGCCAATCTTGTGTCTGGTTGGTCCTCCTGGTGTGGGTAAAACTTCGCTGGGTCAGTCGATTGCGCGCGCAACGAATCGCAAGTTCGTTCGTATGGCACTCGGCGGCGTACGTGATGAAGCTGAGATTCGCGGTCATCGTCGTACTTATATCGGCTCTATGCCAGGCAAAATTTTGCAAAGTCTGGCCAAGGTAGGTGTGCGCAACCCCTTATTCTTGCTTGATGAAGTTGATAAAATGGGTGCCGATTTCCGCGGTGATCCTTCTTCTGCTTTGCTGGAAGTTTTGGATCCTGAGCAAAATCACACGTTCTCGGATCACTACATTGAAGTGGATTTCGATTTGTCTGACGTGATGTTCGTGGCGACGTCGAATTCCTACAATATCCCTGCGGCATTGCTGGATCGTATGGAAGTGATACGTTTGTCCGGTTATACAGAAGACGAAAAAACCAGCATCGCACAACGTTATTTGTTGCAAAAACAAATTAAAAATAATGGTCTGCAAGAAGCTGAAATTAGCATTGCAGAAAGTGCGATTCGCGACATCATTCGCTACTACACCCGTGAAGCAGGTGTACGCTCGCTTGAGCGTGAGATTTCCAAAATTTGCCGCAAAGTCGTGAAAATGCTTTTGCTCAAGAAAAATGAGAAAAAAGCCACAATCACTTCAAAAAATCTGGACAAATACCTCGGTGTTCGTCGTTACGATTTTGGTGTGGCAGTCAAAGAAAATCAAATCGGGCAAGTGGTTGGTCTGGCCTGGACTGAAGTGGGTGGCGATCTGTTGACGATTGAAGCTGTAGCAATGCCAGGTAAAGGTGGCGTGATACGTACCGGTACTTTGGGTGACGTAATGAAGGAATCGATCGAGGCAGCTCGTACTGTGGTTCGTAGTCGTGCTAAACGACTAGGTATCAAGGCAGATGTTTTCGAGAAAAGTGATATCCACATTCACGTCCCTGAAGGGGCAACGCCAAAAGATGGACCATCGGCTGGTATTGCGATGACCACTGCATTGGTGTCCGTGTTTACGGGCATTCCAGTTCGCGCAGATGTGGCAATGACGGGTGAGATTACCTTGCGTGGCGAAGTATTGCCAATTGGTGGTCTCAAAGAAAAGTTGCTGGCAGCACATCGCGGCGGCATCAAAACGGTATTGATCCCAGAAGAGAATGCAAAAGATCTGGCAGAAATACCTGATAACGTCAAAAACAAGCTGGAGATCGTGCCAGTGCGTTGGATCGATAAAGTGCTCGAAATCGCTCTCGAGCGCCAACCTGAACCACTGCCGGAAACTGAAGCAGAAGTGGCGGCTGCTCCGGCGGTTGATGCAACTAAAGATTTAACGGTTGTGAAGCATTAAATAACCACGAATATCTTTGTGAAGTCTAAAAGCGCCTGAATATATTTCGGGCGTTTTTATTTTCAGGATTTGTTTCTGTAGCTGTGACTATTGGAAAAACTGCACCTGAGATACATTGGGTGTTTCGAACTTATAGGGCTATCCCAACTAATCAGCAGCTTGCTGTAAGGTGATGTGCATTAGCTTAAATCCGGCGATGTTGTGTTTTCGAGTTGCACACATTTATCAGATTTTCAGTATTGATGAGTTAGATGTCGGACCGTATGCGAACATTGAGCGTCAACTATGGGTGCGCTGCCGAGTAATTAAGTTATTATATAAGCTATAAATGACGACCAACAACAAGCGGTGCCAGCAGGTGAAGTTATATCAGCCAAAGAAATCATGAATGTAAAACACGCTCTTCTTTTTGTTATGCTCTTGTCAAGCGCAGCTTATGGTAAAGCTAACGAAATTTACCAGGAAGCTTCGTCCGAAAAAAATGAGACGCCTCCGAACATTGGTTGCTCTTCGCAACCTGGTGCAAACAGGGTAATACACAAGATTTTGCTCGGCCGACATGTGGATGGGCCGTTTTTTTATCACATTTGGTCTCAGTACGTTATTATTATTTCTCCGCAAATATTAATTCAGCATATTAAATCGCAAGTCGAAAAATATCCAAACGCTGGTTCATACTATGACTCGCTTCTTAAGAAGGTTGAAGCTGACATGCCGATCAAGGAAGATACGCACATAGAAAAGTATCTTCTTCAAGATTCTAATGTTATTAATGAAATTCAAGACATCATATTTAGACTCTTGAGTGAGGGTAAAGTGGAAGTGCGTATTCTCACATCCGCGTCAAAAGCCCCGCTTCCGTTTATTCATGTGGTGGATAACAGGGTGGGAGACTGGATTTTTCGTTCATTTTGTACTCCAGACGGTGGTGAATTCTTCAATCACCTCTCTGGGAGCCCTACGATTAACTAGAGTTTTCAAACCTGTTGGCGTCGGCTCGTCAATATTCACTGAGAATCAACACCTTAATCTATTCAGGTTCGTCAACGTCAGCAACGGGTGCAACTAAGTCGGTCAACATAAAAAATTATTGTCAATTTAGCTTCCGAAGTTAGTCAGTTTGTTGAGTAGGTGTAGTACGTGCCGCAATGCTGTTTGGGTGAATTGGATGGGGCGGTGTGTCAATCTGGTGGTGATCGGTATTGAACTTAGTAAATGCCGTGGAATACCGTACGTCTAATTTTAATGTGTCGAAAAATTTCCGTACGGATACTTCCGATTTGACTCGGCGTATTTTTTTGTGGCTTAAACCCAGTTCCGCATCAAACCCACAGCTAGGCCTTCCAATGAAAAATCTGCTTCCTGATCACTGATTTTAATGGTGGAATAATCGGGATTTTCCGGGATTAACTCGATTTGGTTGCCGGTTTTTCTGTAGCGTTTAACGGTGACATCATCACCCAGTCTCGCGACGATAATTTGGCCATTACGGGCGCTATCGGCTTTTTTGACTGCTAGCAGATCGCCATCCAGAATGCCAGCATCGCGCATAGACATGCCGCGTACCTTGAGTAAAAAATCTGGTTTAGCTGAGAATAAAGCTGGGTCTACCTGGTAGCTTGCTTCTATGTGTTCGCTCGCCAAAATTGGTGAGCCCGCGGCTACACGCCCTACGAGTGGCAAGCTAAACTGTATGCTTGCAGGGTGCGGTAGATTGAAGGATGGACCTGTGATGTGGTTCGATAATTCCGACTCTAACAGGCGTATCCCGCGCGAGGTGCCGGCGGCGATTTCTATCACGCCTTTTCTGGCGAGTGCTTGCAAATGTTCTTCAGCTGCATTGGTGGAGCGAAATCCTAGCTCAGTCGCAATTTCGGCGCGGGTCGGAGGGAAGCCGGTGTTCTGGATGGCGTCCTTGATGAGGTTCAGGATCTGCTCCTGGCGGGCGGTGAGCTTTAGCATGGGATGTGCCGCGCCGTAATAGCGCTGTATGTATAGACAGTCTGTATTTTTATACAGTGGAGCAATATGTGCAAGGGAATTTTTGATTTAATTGGGATTTAAGCAAAAATTCTTCAACGGTGTTGCGGCGCTTCTTATTGTGTTTAGTTTTATTTTCAGTGCGTACAGTGACCGTGAAATGTTGCATATATTCTAAAAAAGCCATGTTTTATGTGCTTTTACAATCTATGTGCTTGAAATAATTGAATAAATCAAAAAAGTGAGTTATTATCGTCGGCTTTCCTCTTCCTGCACTCGTCTTGACGCCGAGGCAGGCTATTTTATTGTCCACAAGGAGAATATATGCGTCATTATGAAATCGTATTTATCGTACATCCCGATCAAAGCGAGCAAGTTCCTGCGATGATCGAACGTTACAAAGCTAGCGTTGTTGCACGTGGTGGTCAAGTTCACCGCGTTGAAGATTGGGGCCGTCGTCAATTGGCTTACATGATTCAAAAATTGGCTAAAGCACACTATGTTTGCATGAACATCGAGTGCGATGCAGAAACATTGCTTGAGCTGGAAACAGCATTCAAATTCAATGATGCCGTTCTGCGTCACCTGACAGTCAAAATGAAAAAAGCTGAAACAGCACCATCTCCAATGATGAAAGCTGTTCAAAAAGAAGACGCAGCTAAAGCACAGCGCGTTGAAGCACCAGCTGCTTAATTTTTGATTTGAAGAAGGTCGTATAAAAAGAAAGTGAACCAATTAAAACTCGTGGCGCGCATTGTTGAGAAATCAGCCTTGCGATATACGCCAGCAGGGGTACCTATTGCAGCAGCAGTGCTGATACATGGTTCGCAGCAAACAGAAGCAAATATTGATCGAAAAGTAGAATTTGAAATAAATGCCCAGGCAGCTGGAAATATTTCAAAAGAATTTGATGATTTGCCTCTCGATGTTGAAATGGTGTTCGCTGGATTTTTAGCACGTAAAAATCGCAACAGCAAAAGTCTCGTGTTTCACATTAATGAAATCGGGACGAATTTACTAGATTAGGAGCCTAAAATGGCATTCGGTAAAAAATTTGATAAAAGCAAATTGAAGCAAAAGCGTCAGCAACAAAATCCTTTGTTCAAACGCAAAAAATTCTGCCGCTTCACAGCAGCAGGTGTAGAACAAGTTGATTACAAAGACATCGACACATTGAAAGATTTCGTGCAAGAAAACGGCAAAATTATGCCAGCACGTTTGACAGGTACTAAAGCTAAGTACCAACGTCAAGTTGATACAGCGATCAAGCGCGCACGTTATTTAGCGTTGTTGGCTTACACAGATCTGCATAACGCGTAATTGACGACAAGTACTAGGAGAAAAATATGCAAGTTATTCTGATGGATAAAGTCGTTAATCTCGGCAACCTTGGTGATGTAGTTAAAGTGAAAGACGGTTACGCTCGTAACTTCTTGATCCCACAACGTATGGCTCGCCGTGCAACTGCAACAGCAATCGCTGAGTTCGAAGCGAAACGCGCTGAATTGGAAAAAGCAGCGGCAGCTAAATTGGCAGCAGCACAAGCTCAAGGCGAAAAATTGGAAGGTTCTACCGTCCAAATCACGCAAAAATCTGGTGTTGATGGTCGTTTGTTTGGTTCCGTTACTAACTTTGACATCGCTGAAGCGTTGGCAAAGCATGGCGTTACTGTAGAAAAAGCACAAGTACGTTTGCCACAAGGTCCGTTGAAGACTGCAGGCGATCACTCCGTTTCTGTTGCTCTGCACACAGACGTGGTAGTCAACGTTACTGTTTCAGTGATCGGCGAGCACGCTTAATAGCGAGTTCAATGCTTACTTTAAAAAAGCCGGGTTTTCCCGGCTTTTTTTATGAGTGTTAAAAATAATTTATATGATTTTTATGATGTTGTTTGAAAAAAACATCTCGTTATTCTCGTCATTTGTATCTAATAGTAACTCGATTTAGCAGGTATAATGCGCGCCATGAAAGCCGCTTCTGATCCACAAATTGACGCTATTCGCGTCCCTCCACATTCCATTGAAGCAGAGCAATCTGTTCTTGGTGGCCTCTTGCTAGATAATGCCGCCTGGGATCGTATTGCTGACTTTATTGGTGAGGATGATTTCTATCGCTATGATCATCGCATTATCTTTCAATGCATGGTTAAGCTTATCAATGGCTCCAAGCCTGCTGACGTCATTACTGTTTTTGAGGCCCTTAATAGCGCCGGTAAAGCGGATGATGTTGGTGGCTTAAGTTACCTGAATGCCCTTGCACAAAACACGCCATCTGCCGCCAACATTCGCCGTTATGCGGAGATTGTGAGGGATCGTGGTGTGTTACGTAAATTGATTACTGTCTCAGACGAAATCGCTGGCAATGCGTTTAACCCTCAGGGTAAAGAAGTGAAGCAAATGCTTGACGAGGCAGAGTCCAAAATCTTTGCTATTGCCGAAGAAGGGTCCCGCGGCGCACAAGGTTTTCAGGCAATTCAGCCTTTACTGACGCAAGTCGTTGAGCGTATTGATGAGTTGTATAACCGTGATAATCAAAATGATATTACTGGTGTGCCGACCGGTTTCGTAGATCTGGATAAAATGACCTCGGGTTTGCAGCCTGGTGATTTGATTATTGTTGCTGGTCGTCCCTCGATGGGTAAAACGGCGTTCTCGCTCAATATTGGTGAAAACGTGGCAATTGATAGCGGTTTGCCTGTTGCTGTGTTCTCCATGGAGATGGGTGGTGCCCAATTGGCGATGCGTATGCTGGGTTCCGTAGGTCGTTTGGATCAGAGTCGTTTGCGTGTTGGTAAATTAAGCGATGAAGATTGGCCACGTCTGACTCATGCGATCCAAAAAATGAACGATGCGCAGCTATATATCGATGAAACGCCAGCGTTGAGTTCGATTGAGTTGCGTGCCCGTTCACGTCGTTTAGCGCGTCAGTGCGGTAAGTTGGGTTTGATTATTGTCGATTATTTGCAGTTGATGTCCGCCAACGTTGCTGGTGAAAACCGCGCGACTGAAATTTCGGAAATTTCCCGAAACTTAAAAGGTCTGGCAAAAGAATTGCACTGCCCGGTAATCGCGCTCTCCCAGTTGAATCGTTCATTGGAGCAACGCCCAAATAAACGCCCGGTGATGTCGGATTTGCGTGAATCTGGCGCTATTGAGCAGGATGCTGACGTGATTATGTTTATTTACCGCGATCAGGTTTATAACCCCGATTCGCCGGATAAAGGTACCGCAGAAATTATTATTGGTAAACAGCGTAATGGTCCGATTGGTAGTGTGCGCCTGACCTTCCTTGGCGAATACACCAAGTTTGATAATTATGTTGGTTCATTGTCTGTCTACGGAGACAGTGAGTAATGCTGATCTGAAGTCGCTGAGTTATTTGCAGCGGAAAATTTTAAGTGCATATGTATTTTTAACGTGTGCAAGTTGTAACCCTATTAGTTTCTATTTTCAGTGAGAAAAAAATGTTTGGACGCTTGATGCCTACCGAAGGTAAATTCTTTGAACTCTTCAATCAGCACGGTGAATTGTGTGTTAAAGGGGCGAAGGAAATGCTTGCTTTGATGACCAATTTTGATGATCTCGAAAGTCGTGTTCATGCAATAGAAACGATTGAAAAGCAAGCAGATACGGTCACGTTCAATACAATAGAATTGCTGCATAAGACATTTATCACGCCAATCGACAGAGATGATATTCATAAGTTGATCACCCGGATGGACGATATTTTGGATCTGCTTGAGGATGCTGCGCAGACGATATCTTTGTATGACATACGTGAAATCACTCCTGAGGCGAAACGTTTGGCAGAACTATGCCTGGCTTGTGCTGAAAAAGTGAAAGCGGCAGTGGCATTGCTGCCAAACATGAGTAATTCGCGCGAAATTCTGACTATCTGCGAGGAAATTGATCGCATTGAATCTGATGCTGATCACGTTATGCGTGCAGCGATGTCAAAACTGTTCCGTGATGAGCCAGATGTGCGCAATTTGATTAAATTAAAAGCAATCTACGAAATTCTGGAAACAGTGACGGATCGTTGCGAAGATGTGGCCAATATTATTGAAGGCATTATTGTTGAGAATGCCTGATAGTGGTATCGATGTGCTGGGGTCGTACTATTATCGATCCCGGTGCGATGTTGTTGAAAAAAATTTTATCCTCCCATGAGGGTAAGTAAAATAGAGTTGATTTTCTCCATGCAAACCTTCCAGATCAGCATACAAGTTCTTGTTTTTTTGATTGCGCTGGCAATCTTGTTTGACTTCATTAATGGTTTTCATGACGCGGCTAATGCGATCGCTACCGTCGTATCTACCGGTGTTTTAAAACCACAAACGGCCGTCGCGATGGCTTCATTCTTCAACGTGATTGCCGTCTTGTTTTTTCCTTTAACTGTAGCCGCAACCGTAGGTAAGGGGACGATTGATCCTGCGATTGTTGATCAATACGTGATATTTGGGGCTTTGACCGGCGCCGTGTTCTGGAACCTCGTGACCTGGTACTTTGGCATTCCTTCGTCTTCTTCGCATGCTTTAATTGGTGGTTTGGTAGGTGCAGCGGTGGCCAAATCCGGTACCGGAAGTCTGGTTGCTTCAGGTCTGGTAAAAACCATTGTCTTCATCGTGGTTTCGCCATTGCTTGGCTTTGTGCTTGGCTCGCTCATGATGTTGATTGTTTCATGGTTGTTTGTGCGTTCCACGCCGATGAAGGTTGATAAGTGGTTTAGACGTTTGCAATTGTTGTCAGCATCCATGTATAGCCTCGGCCACGGTGGCAATGATGCGCAAAAAACCATTGGCATTATCTGGATGTTACTCATTGCTAGCGGCCATTTGGCACCAAATGACGGAATTCCCGTCTGGGTGATTGCGCTTTGTTATGGCGCGATTGGCTTGGGTACCTTGTTTGGTGGTTGGCGCATTGTGCAGACAATGGGACAAAAAATTACTAAGTTGAAGCCAGTAGGGGGGTTTTGTGCTGAAACCGGTGGCGCTATTACTTTATTTATCGCTACTGCAATGGGTATTCCGGTTTCGACTACGCATACCATTACTGGCGCTATTGTTGGTGTGGGGTCGGCGCAAAAAATGTCTGCCGTGCGCTGGGGCGTCGCGGGTAATATTGTGTGGGCGTGGATATTGACGATTCCTGCATCCGCTTTCGTTGCTGCAGTCGCTTGGTGGATAGGGCATCACGTACTTTGATTTTTACCTGAGCTGGCAAAAATAAAAACCGCGTACGACGTTTTGTCTGCGCGGTTTTTTATATCGATGTTGAGTGCTTACATTTGTTTAAATAGGTGGACAAAGCTTCTCGATACCTCGAGCTTTTCGGTTGAGCCTTTGATCTGCACCAAATGCCGTCCGCGTAAGTCGCGTACCACGCCTGAAATAGCTTTGGCGTTAACTAAGGTAGAGCGATGAATTTGCCAAAATAAAGCGGGATCAAGTTCTTCTGATAGGTCCCGCACTGGTTTGCGGATCAGTGCCTCATAGCTCGCCGTTTGCACCCTGGTGTACTTTTCATCTGATTGGAAAAAGAGAATTTCTTCGACAGGGATTAAGCGTAACTCTTGTCCAATCGATGCTTGTATCCATTGCAGATAATTTGGTTTGCTGGCGATTCCCATTTGTTTCGCTAACTGGCTCAACATAGCGCTCATGTCGTTTGGCTGCGTATGACTATTTAGGCGCGATTTGAGGCGATCAACAGTTTTGCTGAGTCGATCAACATCGGCAGGTTTGAGTACATAATCAACTGCACCGTGATCAAATGCTTCTATCGCATATTGGTCATAGGCAGTGATGAAAACGATATGTGCTTTATTGCCAATTTCTTTCGCTGCCTCTAAGCCGGTTTTTACGGGCATACGTATATCCAGAAAGACCAGGTCCGGTTGGTGCTTTTCAACGAGCTGGATAGCTTCTTCACCATTTTTTGCTTCTTCTAGTATTTCCAGTTCTGGCCACACCTGTTCCAGGCGTGACTTAAGTTGGTCACGCATTAGTCTTTCATCATCAGCGAGAATTGCGGTTGGCATAGTTTTTAATTGGCTAATTCGTAAGGGATTTCTATAGTAACGCAAACTCCGCTTGGTTGATTAGGGGTAATAATCATTTGGCCTTTTTCTTTGTAAATAAGCTTCAGCCGTTCGCGAATATTTTGTAAACCAAGACCGGTACCGTTGCTAGGCATAGCGCCAAAGCCTAAACCATTGTCGCTGACGCTGACGCGTAATTTGTTATGAGCAACTTCGGCGCGGAATTGTATGGTGCCGCCATCTTCTTTGCATTCTAAGCCATGCTTAATCGCATTTTCCACCAGAGATTGCAACATCATCGGTGGGAACGAGGCGCTACGCAATCCTTCTGGCATGTTGAAATCGACATTGAGCCTCTCTTCCATACGCATTTTGAGTAAATCGAGATAAGACTTGATCATATCAGCCTCGCGGCCGAGATTCGTGGTCGTAGCATTTTCACGCATCTGGGGTAAAACGGCGCGGAGATAGCTGATCAGGCTGCGTTGCATTGCTGCCGCACGCGGTGGATCCGTTTCAATCAGATGCTCAACTGACGCCAGAGTGTTAAACAAGAAATGTGGTTCTACCTGGGCCTGCATCATTTGCATCTGTGCTTCGCTTACCTGACGCAGCAGTGATTCTCTTTCTGCTGCAAGGCCAGCAGCTTTGGCCTTTTCTTCGGCGCGGACTTTTCCACCCATCAGTACTTTCATGCCAAACAGGCCAAAAATTGCAAGGAGGACGAAGTTTACAAACCATTTGGAAGAGGTTTTTTTGTAGCTACGTACTTCTTCATCAGCTGCGTCGGCAACGGCATTGTTAATTTCGTCACCAATTTCTTTCGCGACTTCAGGAGGTAGCTTGATGTGGATATCATCTCCTGAGGTGTGTATTTTATTTGGCTCTGTTGTTGTTTCATTTGATGCTGATGCTGATGCTGATGCTGATGCTGATTCTGGTGGTGTTGCTGGCGTCGGGGGGGGAGGTGGGTCCACACGTACTTTTGCACCGTTGCTGTCAATTTCGATTTGTTTTGCTTTGCCATCGCCATTGTTTTTTCGAATATGTATACCGGTATCATCAATTTCTATGTTCGTGTCATCGTCCAGCGATTGTGGATTGCGTTTTTGCTTCTGATCGTGCTTGTTGTTAGTGATAACAATGCTTTCTTTGGATGTGAAAAGCATATCCTGGAGAATGGCACCCGCGGTCATGGTGATGATGGCAAAAAGAAAGAACTTCCACCAAGAGAGCTTAGTTACCCATGCTGCTGTTTTATCAAAACTAATACTCAGCCAAAGGCGTATTTCTTTGATAGCTTCTTTGATCGATTGCATGGTAGATGGGGTCATATCTTTTCGCCTCGTTTCTCTTGGTGCGCATAACTTATTGCTAGTTGTGAGCACCGTTGTTTCAAAAATATTATTGAATTCATTTGCCAGATGTTGTTACTGTAAATAATCAGGCTTGAATTCGCTATCGGTATGCGATAGTCGGCAAAATCTCGGGAGTAGAATGAAAAATAGGCGGCACGACTGATGCGTACCGCCTATCCGCTCAAGCTTCAAAAGAAGTTCAGATGTTTTCTTTTTGCTTCAACCATGCATGAAGATCAGTTCTGGTGAGCGGTTTTGCATAGAAGTAGCCCTGCGCGAGATGGCAGCCGAAGCTGATCAGGGTGTCTGCTTGCATCTGATTTTCCACACCTTCTGCAATGATCGACAGGCCAAGATTTTGTCCAAGCTGAACAATCATCTTGGCAATGCTGCCTTCGTTTGTATCAAGCTGGATGTCATTGACGAATGCGCGATCGATTTTTAATTTGTCGACATCGAGTTTTTGCAAGTGACTTAAAGATGAAAAACCAGTACCGAAATCATCAATAGAAATGCTAACGCCCAATTGCTTGATCTGATGCAAGGTCTTGATCAAGAGATCGGGGTCTTTCATTGCCATCGACTCAGTAATTTCGAGCTCTACAAATTTAGGAGGAGCCTTCGTTTCTTCAAGTGCCTTGTGCAGTGTTTGCATGAACAATGGGTGGGAGAATTGCGCCTGTGATACGTTGATGGCCATTTGGAAATCGACATAGCCGAGGCTTCGTAAATGAACCAGCTCATGGCAGGCACTGCGTAATACCCATTCACCAATATCAACGATCAGGCCCGAGTATTCTGCAATCGGAATAAATTGGTCTGGAGGGACAAATTTTCCGTCATCAGTTTTCCAGCGCAACAAAGCCTCTGCCCCTAGTACCTTGCCGGTGGTCATGTCGATTTGTGGTTGATAAACCAGGAATAAGCGTTCGTGTTCAAATGCGGCACGCAAAGCATGCATGAGTAGCACGCGTTCACGAATTTCTACGCCCATGTTGCGGGTGAAATATTCGTAGCCGCCACGTTGATGGGTCTTTGCCCGTTTTAGTGCAATATTGGTATCTTTCAGTGCTTCAGATGCGTCACCATCATAATCGTCAAGTTTTATCAAACCTATGGTAGCGGTGAGTTGGACGTCCTGAAGGTCGACTTCAAAAGGCGTGTTGAAAAGCGCCAATATATTTTCGGGGCAAACTTGATGCTGATCGCCCAGTAGTGCAAAGGTATCGCTACCAACGCGCGCGATTTGACACGTATTGCCAAATGCTTTAAGTAATCTCTTTGCTACTGCGGAAAGTAACAAATCCCCGAACTGATGACCTAAGGCATCATTGGTTTCGGCAAAATGGTCAATATCGATTAAGGAGAGGGCGCTTCGCGTTTTGAGTTCCGATACCAATGTCTCATTGAGAGTTTGTAGGAGCTTCAGACGATTTGACAATCCAGTCAGCAGATCGTAGAACGCATAATTGTGTAAGCGAGAGTTCAGTACGACGTTATCCAGACCAACTGAGACATTGCTGCAAAACACATCTAGCAGACGTTTATCCATATCATTGAGATGTAATCCCGTATCCAGATATAAGGTAAAGTCTTTTTTTGCGACGTTGTTGAAGTAGAGCGCAGAAATGTCCGCCTCATACAAGCTTTTGCGTTCGTTGAGTGATCGGGTGACGATGTCGAGAGTTTTTGTATCGGGTACCGCTGCAATTGGTTGATTTAGCAGGTCGGAAAATTGCGGAGTGGTCGCGATAATACGTAATTCGTCAACCTCGATATCTCTGCCGAGTGTATTTTGTTTTGCGCAGACAAAACCCTCTGCTGTTAAACCCAGTAAACCGTTGATTTGAGTTAAGACGCCAGATGCAAAGTTTTGCAATCCGTGCAATGCCATGAGTTCAGTACTGGCGTTGATAATCGTTTCTAGTCCGCGTCTGCTGGCACTAATAGAGCAAATCTGCTCGTAAGAGCGAATGGCGGACGTGACGGCTGTATAAAGCTTGGTGCGGGTTAGTTCGGATTTGGTTTTGTAATCGTTGATATCGTAATCGCGGATCGCATCAATTTCCGGGGCATAACCTGGCTGGCCAGTTCTGAGGATAATGCGAACATCAGCCAGCTCTAATGTCTTTCTGATGTAATTAACCAGTTGCAACCCGGCATCTTCTTGCTCCATTACAACGTCAAGCAAAATAATTGCAATGTCGTTTTCGGTTTCCAGAATGCTACGTGCCTCCGCGGCGGAGTAAGCATGAAGAAAACTCAGTGGTCTATGTTGGATTTCAAGACTGCCGAGGGCAAAAGTGGTCGCCGAGTGGACATCCGGATCATCATCGATGATCATGACGCGCCAACTAGAATCAGCCTTGGACGCTGCCGAAAACTCATCATGTTCTGGTTCGTCTAGAAAAACCAGATCGTCTTCGGAAGAGTGAATCGTTGAAGTCATCTGAAATGCTGCTCCATGCTTGGCATATATTCTGTGCAAGACCTATTTAATTGTTTCCGGTTGAACTATGACACTAAAAGTGACGGCAGCCAAGCCTCATGTATTCTTCTTTGGCAATAATAAAACACTATTTGCGCTTGAGAATACTCTACAGCACATTTATTTTTATGTCACATCTATCCCCATTGTCTCATTGCTTTGTTGGTTTGTGCATAGAGTGTTGGCAATAAGGCTGTTAAAATGATTTAAATTCCGTTTTTAATCTTGAATGCAAAATATTATGTCAGGCAACACTTTTGGTACGCTTTTTACTGTTACAACTTTTGGTGAGTCGCACGGGCCGGCGATTGGTTGTGTAATTGATGGATGTCCTCCGGGCATGGACTTGTCAGAGGCGGATATTCAGCCTGAACTTGATCGTCGCCGTCCAGGTACTTCGCGGCATGTAACGCAAAGGCAGGAGCCTGACACCGTGGAGATTTTATCGGGCGTTTATCAAGGTAAAACCACCGGCACTCCGATCGCTTTGCTCATTCGCAATCAGGATCAGCGTAGCAAGGACTATGGCAATATTACCGAGACCTTTCGTCCTGGTCATGCGGATTTTACCTACTGGAATAAATATGGCATTCGCGACCCTCGTGGTGGCGGTCGTTCTTCGGCACGTCTGACAGCGCCAGTAGTGGGTGCTGCAGCAATTGCAAAAAAATGGTTGAAGGAGAAATTTGGTACCGAGTTTAAAGGCGGGATGTCGCAACTGGGCGAAATTGTCATTCCTTTTGAGGATTGGCAATTTGCTGCTGGGAATCCATTTTTTGCGCCTACTTCGGATGCTAGTTTGATTGAGCGGCTAGAAACGTATATGGATGAGTTGCGTAAAGATGGCGATTCCATCGGTGCTCGAATTGATGTCGTTGCGACCAATGTGCCAGTGGGGTTGGGTGAGCCGATTTACGATAAGTTAGATGCGGAAATTGCGTATGCGATGATGGGCATTAATGCCGTCAAAGGCGTGGAAATTGGCGCAGGTTTTGCTTCTGTCGCGCAGCGTGGTTCTGAACATGGTGATGAGTTGACGCCGAATGGCTTCGTGACTAACAAGGCTGGGGGTATTCTTGGTGGTATTTCTACTGGACAGGATATCATTGTTTCTATGGCGATTAAGCCTACTTCATCAATACGAACACCCAAAAATTCTATCGACAAAGAAGGTAATCCTGCGGTTGTCGAGACCTTTGGTCGACATGATCCCTGTGTTGGCATACGGGCAACGCCAATTGCTGAGGCGATGCTGGCGCTGGTGTTGATGGATCATGCTTTACGCCATCGTGCGCAATGTGCTGATGTTCCTAAGTCGCAATTTTCCTTCGTCAAATAATCGGGTCTTCTTGAATGCGGTTCTCCCTTATTGACGCTGGTCGCGTCCGTGAGGGAGTATCTTAGTTATCGGTTTATGGATGATGATCGGAAGCGTGTTTCTAAAAAAATACTAGTGGCGGTAACGGATTCGAGAATGTTTAATTAAGCCACCTTTATTTAATCCGTGTGATCTATATAGCCAAAATAATTGTTGGTTATTTCAATTATGGCTTGAAGAAAGCCCGTGAAAATTTGGTGATATTCAGTAAAGCTGATTTTTGTATTGAATAATCAAATTCGTTTTTTGCGATTCAGCTTGGTTTTGCGTCGCACAATTGTGGCATAATCAAAAACGATTTTTTTCTGTGAATTCTCAGGTGTTCACGCAGTTCCGCCCATCTGTTTTACACTCGTTAGTATCTCTTTTCAGGCTTTAGATTATGCTTAAAACGCTTTATGATAAATTGTGGGAATCACATGTAGTTCACTCTGAGAATGACGGCACTGCGATACTATATATCGATCGTCATTTGCTACATGAAGTTACTAGTCCGCAAGCGTTTGAAGGTTTGAAAATTGCAGGTCGTAAGCCATGGCGCGACTCCGCTAACCTGATGGTGGCTGACCACAATGTGCCTACCACTAACCGTGCAAATGGTATAGATGATCCTACCTCGCGTCTGCAGGTAGAGACCCTGGACGGTAATGCCAAAGAATTTAGCCTGACTTATTTCGGTATGAACGATAAGCGTCAAGGTATCGTGCATGTTATTGGGCCTGAGCAAGGTGCCACTTTGCCGGGTATGACGGTGGTTTGTGGTGACTCTCATACTTCCACGCATGGCGCGTTTGCCTGTCTTGCGCATGGCATTGGTACGTCAGAGGTTGAGCATGTGCTGGCGACCCAGACCCTGATTGCAAAGAAATCCAAATCTATGCTCGTACAGGTGGACGGTGCTTTGCCTGCTGGTGTCACTGCAAAGGATGTGGTGCTTGCGGTGATTGGTAAAATTGGCACGGCTGGCGGTACAGGTTATGCGATTGAGTTTGCCGGTTCCACTATTCGTAGTCTGTCGATGGAAGGTCGCATGACGGTCTGTAATATGGCGATCGAAGCGGGTGCCCGAGCAGGGATGATTGCCGTTGATCAGACTACTCTCGATTACGTCAAAGGTCGTCCATTTTCACCGGTGGGTCCGCATTGGGATAGGGCTGTTGAGTACTGGCGCACGCTGCATTCAGATGCGGGAGCGCGATTTGATATGGTTGTTACTTTGAATGCTGCTGAGATTAAGCCGCAAGTAACGTGGGGAACATCGCCTGAAATGGTGGTGGCGGTTGATAGCCGAGTGCCAGATCCGGATCTCGAAAAAGATGCAGTTAAACGCGATGCGATAGAAAAAGCGCTGGTGTATATGGCATTGACGCCGAACACCGCAATTTCAGATATTCGTATCGATAAGGTTTTTATTGGCTCGTGTACAAATTCTCGCATCGAAGATTTGCGTGCCGCTGCTACTGTTGTGCGTGGTAAATTCCGCGCCTCTAATGTGAAGCTCGCTTTAGTTGTACCAGGCTCTGGTCTGGTGAAAGAGCAGGCTGAGCGAGAAGGTCTGGATAAAATATTCCGCGATGCCGGTTTTGAGTGGCGCGAACCGGGTTGCTCTATGTGTCTGGCAATGAATGCTGATCGATTGGAACCTGGTGAGCGTTGTGCATCTACTTCCAATCGTAATTTTGAAGGGCGACAAGGGCAGGGTGGTCGTACTCACTTGGTTTCTCCTGCAATGGCTGCCGCCGCGGGTATTTATGGTCATTTTGTTGATGTGCGAACACTCGCATAATTTTTGCTAAAGGAAAAAGTAATGAAAAAAATCTTCGCAATCATGTCTTGTGTTGCTTGTGTCACTATTCTGAGCGCTTGCAATACCGTGCAAGGTTTGGGTAAAGATGTGCAAAAAGCGGGTGAAGCCGTTGAGAGTGTCGGTAAAAAATAAATCTAGCCATGGAAAAATTCAATTTACATAGTGGCTTGGTTGCGCCTATGGATAGGGCAAACGTCGATACAGATGCGATCATTCCTAAGCAGTTTCTGAAGTCGATACAGCGAACTGGCTTTGGCCCGAATCTGTTTGATGAATGGCGTTATCTGGATCATGGTGAGCCAGGTATGGATAACAGCAAGCGGCCATTAAATCCGGATTTTGTTCTGAATCAGGCGCGCTTTCAAGGTGCGTCAATTCTGCTGACCCGTAAGAATTTTGGCTGTGGTTCGTCGCGTGAGCATGCGCCATGGGCGCTTGATCAGTATGGTTTCAGAGTCGTGATTGCCCCAAGCTTTGCCGATATTTTCTTTAATAATTGCTTTAAAAACGGCTTGCTGCCTATCGTGTTAAGCGAAGTGCAAGTTGAGCATATTTTTAACGAAGTCAAAGCCTTCCCTGGTTATCGACTGACCATTGATCTGGAAAAGCAATTAGTGATGACAAATGCCGGAGTGAGTTACCCATTTCAAATCGATGAATTCCGTAAATATTGCCTACTCAATGGTCTGGATGAAATTGGCTTGACACTGCGTCAATCTGACAAAATCCGCGCATTTGAAGAACGTCATATCGCGGCACAGCCTTGGTTGGCAAATACGATTTAGAGCAGGGTTGAGGAAATAATAAAATGAAAATAGCAATTCTGCCTGGTGATGGCATTGGTCCGGAGATCGTTGAGCAGGCGGTTCAGGTTCTCAATGCTCTGGGTGAAACTTTTGAAATGGAGACTGCGCCAGTCGGTGGCGCTGGTTACGAGGCCTCGGGGCATCCTTTGCCCGATGCAACACTTAAGTTGGCGAAAGAGGCAGACGCGATCCTATTTGGTTCAGTTGGCGATTGGAAATACGATAGCCTTGAGCGCGCTTTGCGCCCTGAGCAGGCGATTTTGGGTTTGCGCAAACATCTGAATTTGTTCGCAAATTTCCGTCCTGCAATTTTGTATCCAGAACTAGCTGAGGCGTCGACTTTGAAACCGGAAATCGTTTCTGGCCTCGATTTGTTGATTATTCGCGAATTGACTGGGGATGTTTATTTCGGTCAGCCACGTGGTGTTCGTGAGTGCCCCGATGGTCCTTTTAAGGGGCAGCGAGAAGGTTTTGATACCATGCGCTATGCAGAGGGTGAGGTGCGTAGGATTGCGCATGTAGCATTTCAGGCTGCACAAAAGCGCGATAAGCGTTTGACCAGCGTTGATAAAGCCAATGTCCTGGAAACTTCGCAATTCTGGAAAGACATCATGATTGATGTTCACAAAGAATACCCAGATGTCGCTTTGGATCACATGTATATCGATAACGCGGCGATGCAATTAGTGCGTGCTCCGAAGAAATTTGACGTTGTCGTGACTGGTAATTTGTTTGGTGATATTTTGTCTGATGCGGCAGCCAGTCTGACTGGCTCTATCGGTATGTTGCCTTCTGCATCTTTGGATTCGAACAATAAAGGTTTGTATGAGCCTTCGCATGGCTCGGCACCGGATATTGCAGGCAAGGGTATTGCTAATCCTCTTGCAACTATTTTGTCTGCGGCGATGATGTTGCGTTTCTCTCTTGGTAAGCTGGAGCAGGCGTATCGTGTCGAGGCGGCGGTGAAGAAAGTATTGACGCAAGGTTTGCGCACGCCGGATATCTATGTTGCAGGTACGACAAAAGTTGGAACGTCTGAAATGGGTGCGGCTGTGGTGCGTGCATTGGCAAGTTGAGTGATTGTTGATGGGCAGGGTGGTCCTGCGTAATTAGAGGGAAACTTTAAGGGAAATATGATGAAGCTGGTAGGTTTGGTAGGTTGGCGTGGAATGGTCGGATCGGTTCTGATGCAGCGCATGCAAGAAGAAAACGATTTTGCTCATATTGAACCAGTATTCTTTTCCACATCGAATACGGGTGGTGTGGCACCTGCGATGGCAAAAAATGAAAAGACGCTGCAAGACGCAAATGATATTGAAGCTTTGAAGAAGTGCGACATTATTATTACCTGCCAGGGCGGTGATTACACCAATGACGTATTTCCTAAATTACGGGCTGCGGGCTGGAACGGCCATTGGATTGATGCAGCCTCCAGTTTGCGTATGAATGATGATGCAGTGATCGTGTTGGATCCGGTTAACTTGCCAGTAATCAAAGACGCTTTGGTAAAAGGGCAAAAAAACTGGATCGGCGGCAATTGTACGGTGAGCTGTATGTTGATGGGTGTCGGTGCTTTATATAAAGCTGGCCTGGTTGAATGGATGAGTACTCAGACCTACCAAGCAGCTTCTGGCGGTGGGGCACAACACATGCGCGAGTTGTTGACGCAATATGGCACGTTAAATGCAGAGGTAAGGCATTTGCTGGATGACCCTAAGAGTGCCATTCTGGAAATCGATCGTAAGGTGATTGCGAAACAACGTTCATTCTCTGAATCTGAAACGGCTAATTTTGGCGTGCCACTCGGAGGTTCGTTGATACCATGGATCGATAAGGACCTTGGTGATGGCATGTCCAAGGAAGAGTGGAAGGGTATGGCTGAGACTAACAAGATTCTTGGGCAAGGCGTTAGTTACGGTACTGAAGCAATTCCAGTGGATGGTTTCTGTATTCGTATTGGCGCAATGCGCTGCCATAGCCAGGCATTGACATTTAAATTGAAAAAAAATGTCCCGGTCGATGACATTGAGGCAATGATTACTGCGGACAATGAATGGGTGAAGGTTGTTCCTAATACTCGTGAAGCGAGTATCCGTGATCTGACGCCGGTTGCTGTTACCGGAACCATGAATATTCCGGTTGGTCGTATTCGTAAGTTGGCCATGGGCCCAGAATATGTTGGGGCATTCACGGTAGGTGATCAGCTTTTGTGGGGGGCTGCGGAGCCTTTACGTCGCATGTTGCGTATTTTGATCGACTAATTGCTAATTTCTGAAAAGTCGTCCTTCACTGGCTAGTTAAATTGAATAAAGGGAGGTTTACCTCCCTTTTTTTCGTCCTTATTTTTGTTGAATGAGTAATAATGTCTCAGAATTGTTAAATGGCAACAACATTTCTGGTTGCTTGAAGGCCTCTAAATGTCTGAATGTATTTACCCTGTTGTTAAATCGGGTTAAGCTTGCAGCGCTTAGTTTGTAATGCTATCGTGAAATAATATAATGCTTCATTCGGCAATATGAATAGACTATCCCAGCGAACTTTGTTCGCAAAATTCCCAATATGTCAGACAAAATGCATAAACAAAAAAGAACATCTGTGATTTCTCTGGGACACAAAGCCTTGAGTGTTGCTGTAACCTCAACTTTGCTTTTAATGTCAAATGCCCATGCCACTGGCATGGGACGACTAACTGTTCTGTCAGCTTTGGGGCAGCCTTTACGGGCGGAAATCGAGCTTACGTCTCCCAATAGGGATGAAATTGACACGCTGGTGCCGAAGTTGGCTTCTGCGGATGCATTTCGTCAGGCGAATATCGATTTCAATAATGCATTACTTTCTTTGCGTTTTGCGATAGAGCCCAGGGGTGCAGGTTACGTTATTAAGGTTTCTTCTGCCCAGCCGATCAATGAACCTTTCGTTGACATGCTGTTAGAAATTACCTCGTCTAATGGCAAATTGTTGCGTGAATATACGTTCCTATTAGATCCTGCTGAATTAAGAAATTCTCAGTCGCCGCAGGTAACTAATCCAAATGTTGTTGTAAATAAGGGACAATTTTCCACATCGAATCAAACGGAGGCGCGTCCGTCATCGTCTGTTGCTGCTAGTGCAAGTTCACAAGTTTTTGCTAAAAAAAATCTGTCTCAACCTGCGCAGTCAAACAAAGCGCCGTCTGACGAATATGCGGTCAAGCCTGGTGATACTCTCGGTAAAATTGCAGCCTCTTATAAACAAGATGGCGTTTCACTTGATCAAATGTTAGTTGGTTTGTACAGGGCTAATCCACAAGCCTTTGCCGGTAAAAACATGAATCGCCTTAAGGCTGGTCAGATACTCAGCGTTCCTGATGCTGAAACGGTGCGATCAACCGCTGGTGGTAATCCTGGTGCACACTCTGTCGTGGTTGCGCATGCGGCAGATTTCAATGCTTACCGTAATCATCTGGCTGACTATGTCGAGCATGCTCCTGCCGCTAAGCAGGTGCCTGAAAAGCAGAGCGCAGGTGGTGCAATTACTGCCAAGGTTAAGGAACTTCCAACGGCAACGAATGAATCAGCGGATAAATTAAAGCTTTCCAAAGCTGCCCCAAGTCCAACGGAAAAAGGTGGTAACGGTAAGGGTGTTTCTGAAGAAGAAAAGGTCGCCAAGAAAAAGGCAACTGAGGAAGCGGCCAATCGCTTGAAAGAGTTGGAAAAAAATGTCGGCGATTTGCAACGTCTTCTCGATGTAAAGAATAAAGATTTGGCGGCAAAAGAAGCTGAATTGAATGCAAAGGGTAAAGATAAGCAAGTTGTTGCTAGTGCGGCTGCGGCATCAATGCCAGCACCAGCAGCTAAAGCTGTCGGTGCTCCAGCATCCTCTGCGGTAAATGTGGCGGCGAGTGCACCTGCAAGCTCAGCTGTAGTTGCGGCAGTACCCGCATCTGAGCCGAAAGAAAAGAGTGTGGCGAGTGCTGCTGATGCCTCTGCAAGTGCCGCATCTGTTACTCCGGTGAAGCCTAAGCGTCATGTGGTTGCGCCGCCACCGCCACCGGAACCAAGCTTCTTTGATAGCATGTCTGACTGGTTGTTGCCAGGCGGTGGCGTGTTGTTGGCGTTGCTTGCCGGTGCAGGTGTCTGGATGAATCGTCGTAAGAAAAAACTTCAGCAGTTTGAAGATAGTATCCTGACTGGCTCAAGTATGAAGGCGAACTCCATGTTCGGCTCTACTGGTGGGCAAAGTGTGGATACCAATAATAGCGTTTTCAATTCCAATTTTGCACCGTCTGCCAGTCAGCTTGATGCGAATGAAGTTGACCCTGTCGCAGAGGCGGATGTCTATATTGCCTATGGTCGTGATTCTCAGGCTGAAGAGATTCTGAAAGAAGCGTTGCGTACACAACCTGATCGTCATGCGGTGCGTTTGAAATTATTAGAGATTTACTTTGCACGCAAAGACGCTAAGCTGTTTGAGCGCCTCGCAGGTGAGTTGTACGGGATGACAAGTGGTCAGGGCGATGAGTGGGCTCAGGCTGCCTCTATGGGGATTGTTCTTGAGCCCGGCAATCCTTTGTACGCTGGCGGTAAAGCAAAGACAGAAATGGTGTATGGAGCTGGTCTCGGTTCGCCAACCCAGCCACTTGAGGATCTTGATCCTGATGCATTGTTGGGTAACTCATTGTCTCGGGATATGTTGGATGCAATAAGTATTATCGATACTGCCTCGCACGGCGAAGCGAAAGAGTCTGGACATTCTGCTTCAGTTGCGTTGGGTGAGCACGTTGCTGAAAGTCATGATGTTGGGTTAGATTTTGATTTGGGAATTGGTGAAGTCGAAGTTCCACAAATACCCGAATCACCATCGCATGATTCTACGCTGGGCGTTTCTGAGCAAATTCCAGAGGTAGATTTCGGTTCTATTGACTTTGATTTCGGTGAAAGTAAACCTGTTGATTCTGCGATAGAACAGCCAGTTCACCAATCTGCACACTTGGCATCTGATGGTGAGGATTTGCATGCGCTTGATTTTGCTGAACCTAAATCCGAAGTGCCTGCTTTTGATTCGCACTTCGAATCGGAAATCCCTGTTGTTGCTGAAGAGCTGAAATTGCCGCTTGAAGATGATCATCACGATGCACATGAGGCGATGCCAGAGGCTTCTTCCGCATTTGAGTTTGACCTGTCAGGTATTAGCCTTGATTTGCCTTCGGACGCCTCGCATGTCGCTGAAGTTGCTGCCGACCCGGTAGTTAGCGAATCTCCGGCAGTTAATGCTGAGATGGCGACTAAGCTTGATCTCGCAGTTGCTTATCACGAAATTGGTGATAAAGAAGGCGCGCGTGAATTGTTGGATGAGGTGTTGAAGGGTGGTACTGCTGAGCAAAAAGAAAGAGCTGGTACCATGCTGGCGCAAATGGCCTGAAAGTAATTGATTGCAATACTGCGGGCGCCATGTAATCGGCGCCCGTTTTTGTTTTTTGAATGAATGGATTTACTTGTGAAGCGTCTCGTTTTGGGTGTGCAATATGATGGGAGTGGTTGGCAGGGTTGGCAAACACAACCTTCGGGAAATACTGTGCAAGATGCGCTTGAGAGGGCCCTTTTTCAGTTTTGTGGAGCTGAAATTTCGACTGTTTGTGCTGGCCGAACTGATGCGGGGGTGCACGGGATTGAGCAGGTGGTCCACTTTGATACTCCACTTGAGCGTGCTTCGTATTCGTGGGTGAATGGTGTGAATGCTTTCTTGCCTGCGAGTGTGGCAGTTCAATGGGCTAAAGAGTTGGAGCTCGACGAGGATTCGCAGGATAACTTCCATGCAAGATTCAGTGCGAGAGCGAGAACTTATCATTATGTTTTGTATAATAGCAAGATTCGATCGCCTATCTGGGCGGGGCGTGCTGGCTGGGCGTTTAGACCTTTGGATGTGAGTCAAATGCGCATTGCTGCTGAAAAACTCCTTGGGGAGCATGATTTTTCTGCTTTTCGTGCATCAGGCTGTCAGGCGAAGACACCGGTTAAGCACATGTATTCGATTGAAATTCGTCAGCAGGGAGAGCTCATTGTATTTACTCTCAAAGCGAGTGCGTTTTTGCACCACATGGTTCGAAATATTGTTGGCTCCTTATTGTTTGTGGGAATGGCGCGTCGCGCACCAGAATGGTTGGCGGAAGTATTGGAAAGCAAGGATAGAAGTATTGCGGCGCCGACTTTTATGCCGGATGGCTTGTATTTGGCGAAAATCGACTATGAGGAAAAATGGGGTTTGCCTCAATCAGATATCATAGAATTGCCTGGATTCTTGTCTCTTTTGTAGTGCTTTATTGTTACTGAGCGTGATTTCTCAGATTTCCTCTCTGAAATCCGGTAAAATGACGTTTTGCAAAACCCGCACTGAAGGCGCTCGCCTGGGGACTATTGCCCAGACTGGAGCGCTTTTTTTTAGCTGGTCTTCGCCTCACCTTAGTATTTTTTTGTAATTTCAATGAATAACATCCGGAATTTTTCTATTATTGCCCATATCGATCACGGCAAATCCACGCTGGCTGATCGTATTATTCAATTGTGCGGTGGCTTGTCTGATCGTGAAATGGAAGCGCAAGTCCTTGATTCTATGGATATTGAGCGTGAACGCGGGATCACCATTAAAGCCCAGACTGCTGCTTTGCATTACAAGGCGCGTGATGGTCAGGTGTATAACCTGAATTTAATTGACACGCCAGGTCACGTCGATTTTAGCTACGAGGTTAGCCGCTCCTTATCCGCTTGCGAGGGTGCATTGCTGGTCGTTGATGCATCTCAGGGCGTTGAGGCGCAGACCGTCGCAAACTGCTACACGGCGATTGAGCTTGGTGTAGAAGTAGTGCCCGTACTGAATAAGATTGATTTGCCCTCAGCGGATCCTGAAAACGCCTGTTCAGAAATTGAAGAGGTCATTGGTATTGATGCCACTGATGCGGTACATTGTTCGGCTAAGACCGGTCTCGGTGTGTTGGATGTACTAGAGTCTCTTATCGTTAAAGTACCGCCACCAAAAGGCGATCCTGACGCGCCTTTGCAAGCATTAATTATTGACTCGTGGTTCGATAACTACGTCGGCGTGGTGATGCTGGTGCGTATCGTTAATGGTACCTTGCGCCCAAAAGATAAAATTTTGTTTATGGCAACCGAGGCACAGCATCTGGTTGAAAGTGTCGGTGTATTTACGCCTAAGTCTTTGAGTCGCACTGAACTGTCTGCTGGTCAGGTGGGTTTTGTGATTGCTGGTATTAAAGAGCTGAAATCTGCTAAGGTTGGCGATACCATTACCGTGGCCAATAAAGCCGCCAAAGAGCCTTTGCCGGGCTTTAAAGAGGTGCAGCCGCAAGTGTTTGCTGGTTTGTTCCCGGTAGAGGCGAATCAGTATGATGCCTTACGTGACTCTTTAGAGAAATTGAAGCTCAATGATGCTGCTCTGATGTACGAACCTGAAGTGTCGCAAGCCCTGGGCTTTGGTTTCCGTTGCGGTTTCCTTGGTTTGTTACACATGGAGATCGTTCAGGAGCGTTTGGAAAGAGAATTTGATATGGATCTCATCACTACGGCGCCGACGGTCGTGTATGAGGTAGTCATGGCGGATGGTACCATTTTGATGGTGGATAATCCTTCGAAGATGCCTGATCCATCAAAGATTGAGGAGATTCGTGAGCCTATCGTTACAGTCAATCTCTACATGCCGCAAGAATACGTTGGCTCTGTCATTACGTTATGCACGCAAAAACGTGGCGTGCAATTGGATATGAGCTACCACGGCCGACAAGTTAAATTGACCTACGAAATGCCAATGGCGGAAATCGTGCTGGACTTCTTTGATCGTCTGAAATCCACTTCACGCGGTTATGCATCGATGGATTACGAGTTCAAAGAAAATCGTGCTGCTGATGTGGTAAAGGTCGATATGCTGATTAACAGTGAAAAAGTCGATGCATTGGCGATTATTGTTCATCGTGCCAATAGCCATTTCCGAGGTCGTGCAGTAGCCGCCAAAATGCGTGAATTGATCCCTCGTCAAATGTTTGATGTTGCGATTCAAGCTGCTATTGGCTCCAACATTATTTCGCGTGAAAACGTGAAGGCATTGCGTAAAAACGTATTGGCAAAATGTTATGGTGGCGATATTAGCCGTAAGCGTAAATTGCTGGAAAAACAAAAGGCTGGTAAAAAGCGTATGAAGCAAGTGGGTTCTGTTGAGATTCCACAAGAGGCATTTTTGGCAATTTTACAAGTGGATGAAAAATGAGTTTTCAATCAATTTTAGGAAATTTTGCTCTGATATTATTTGTGCTGACGATAAGCACAGGCATAGTCTGGTTTCTGGATACGTTTGTATTAGCTAAGCGCCGTCGTGTAGCAGCAGATGCAGCATTGGCGGCGTACGATGCGCGCAATGCAAAACTCAGTGCGGAAGGCATTAAAGTCGAGGAAAGCAAACGTCACGAAATTGAAGAAAATATTTTACGTCAACCACTCTGGGTTGAGTATTCAGGCAGCTTTTTTCCAGTTATAGCGATGGTATTCTTTTTGCGATCATTTTTATATGAGCCATTTAAAATTCCATCTAGTTCAATGTTGCCAACTTTATTTGTCGGTGATTTGATCTTAGTAAATAAATTTACTTACGGTATTCGTTTGCCAATTTTGAACAAAAAGGTCATCGAAATAAATAATCCCCAACGTGGCGATGTGATGGTATTTAAATACCCTGAAGACCCTTCTGTCGACTATATCAAGCGCGTCGTTGGTGTGCCTGGGGATAAAGTTGTCTATAAAAACAAGAAATTGTTGATTAATGGCAATGAAATGACTTATCAGGCGATGCCGGAATTTCTGGATGAAGAGCATTTAAGTTATTTTAAACAATATTCCGAGAACCTGACTGGTGTTTCTCATCGCATATTAAACGATGAGCAATCCCCCGCTTTTGTAAGAGATCCGCATAATTTCCCTAAACGCGAAAATTGTACATACAATATAGACGGGTTTTCTTGTGTTGTTCCCGATGGCGAATATTTCATGATGGGTGATAATCGCGATAATAGCCTTGATAGCAGATACTGGGGATTTGTCCCAGACCAGAATATTGTCGGAAAAGCCTTCTTTATCTGGATGAATTTAGGGAACATTAAACGTATTGGCAGCTTTCAGTAAATGACTTATTTAAACAAAATGGAGCGGATCAGCAATGAAGAAAAATCGTCATACTCAGCTTAAGTCGCAGCGCGGAATTTCCCTGATCGGATTGATTTTTTCTTTGGGGATGTTGGTGCTGGTAGCAATGGTAGCAATGAAAGTTGTACCAACTACGATTGAATATTTGTCGATAAAAAAGGCGATTGTCAGTGCAAAAGGGGCTGGTAGTTCTGCTCGTGATATCGAAAATGCGTTCAATAAGCAGGCCGAAGTGGGGTATATCACGTCAATCTCGGGCAAAGATTTAGTCATTGAGAGAAACGGTGATGATATTGATGTAAGTTTTTCTTACCAAAAAAAGATCCCTTTGTTTGGGCCAGCATCGCTATTGCTGGAATATGAAGGTACAACGGCGAAAAGTGGTATTGCCACCAAGAAGCCAGAATAAATAGATTGACGTATGAATCTTCAATTATTGCAAAAGAGGCTGGGTCACCAGTTTGGAAACCCAGCTTTATTGCAGCAAGCATTGACTCACCGTAGTCATAGTGTCGTACATAATGAGCGCCTTGAGTTTCTGGGCGACTCGGTTTTGAATTGTGTGGTTGCTTCTTTATTGTTTGATAGTTTTGCCAACATTGATGAGGGTGACCTGTCGCGCGTACGTGCCAATCTCGTTAAGCAACAGACTTTGTATGAAATTGCCCAAAGAATAGAGCTATCTCAGTTTCTTCGCCTGGGCGAGGGGGAATTAAAATCCGGTGGTTTTCGCCGACCATCAATTCTCGCAGATACCTTAGAGGCTTTGTTTGGCGGTATCTTCCTTGACGCAGGCTTTGATGCTGCCAAAGCAGTTATACGTGCATTATATTCACCTATTTTAGAGTCGGTTGATCCAACCACACTGGGTAAGGATGCCAAAACCTTACTCCAGGAATTTTTGCAGAGCAGAAAAATCGCTTTGCCGCAATATAACGTGGTCGCTACACATGGTGCTGCGCATAATCAAGAATTTGAAATTGAGTGTTTGGTGCCTAAACTGGATATTCAGGTATTTGGTACAGGCGGAAGTCGCCGTGCTGGTGAGCAGGCCGCAGCAAAATTAGCATTGGAATCGGCAATTGAAGTGTTGTCCCGTACCCCGGCTTCTCGTAAAGCTAAGCCTCGTGCCGCGCAATTGAAATTGGCCGGCATTGCCACTTCGCAAAATGAAGTTGCCGTTGACTCAAAAAATGCGACTGATAAACAAAAGACTGCTGTAGACACTGACGTAATTAAAACTGCGGAAGATCTGCCAAACCCGAACCACCATCCAAAGACTGCTTGAGCACCCCATGAATGAAATTTTAGACAATCCAGATTTTCGTTGTGGGTACATCGCCATTGTTGGCCGTCCAAACGTTGGTAAATCTACACTGATGAATGCCTTGATTGGCGCAAAAGTAAGTATCACTTCACGTAAAGCGCAGACAACGCGCCATCGTATTACTGGCATTCAGACGAAAGACAATACGCAGTTTGTGTATGTTGATACGCCTGGTTTTCAGACCCGTCACTCCAATGCCTTGAACCGCACTTTGAATCGTACCGTAACAACCACCTTGACCGCAGCCGACGTGATTTTGTTTTTGGTTGAAGCTGGTACTTTTGGTCCTGCTGATCAGCAGGTGATCGATTTATTGCCTAAAAATGTACCCTGTATTTTGGTGATCAATAAGTCGGATCGCGTCAAAGATAAAGCAGTGATGATGCCGTTTGCGCAGAAGATCGCCGCGCTGTTTCCGTTTGCTGCGATTGTTCCGGTATCCGCAACCTTGCGTTTTCAGTTGGAAAATCTTGAAGGCGAAACAAGAAAGTATTTGCCTTTGAATCCGCCTATGTTTGCGGAAGATGATATTACTGACCGCAGCGAAAAATTTCTTGCCACTGAAATTGTCCGCGAGAAATTATTCCGGTTTGTTGGTGATGAGCTGCCCTACACCAGTACCGTTTTGATTGAAAAATTCGAGCAAGAAGGAAACTTACGTCGGATTTTTGTCGCGATTCTGGTTGATCGTGATGGCCATAAGTCGATGGTGATTGGGAATAAAGGTGCTCGATTGAAAGACATTTCTACCCAATCTCGTACCGATATGGAAAAGCTCTTTGGCGGACCTGTATATCTGGAAATTTGGGTGAAAGTAAAATCCGGATGGGCAGACAATGAGGCCGGTTTACGGGCTTACGGTTACGAATAAGAATAACATGACTGCAGGGGAGAGCGCCGTCATTCAGATGCAGGATGCCGTATTGGATGCGGAGGACCCTACCGTTGATTCCGTCGCGCGCATCCCCGTAAAAAGGTCAATCCCCGTTTCTTCTAAATCTCCAGTCCGAGAACGCCGAGTGTTGAATCAGCCAGGATTTGTTTTGCATTCCTGGCCGTATAAAGAAACTAGCGTGATCGTCGATGTGCTGACGCGCGACTATGGCCGTATCGCGTTAGTAGCAAAAGGTGCAAAGCGTCCGCATTCGCAATTGCGTAGTGTTCTTCAAACCTTTCAGCCTTTGCAGCTTGCATGGACTGGCAAATCCGAGATACGAGTGCTGACTTCTGGTGAGTGGGTTGGCGGTATGTTGCCGCTGGAAAAGTCGGCGTTGCTTTGCGGTTTTTATTTGAATGAATTGCTGGTCAAATTTCTGGTTCGCGACGAACCACATCCCATGTTGTTTGATGAGTATGTCTCGACCTTGAATCAGTTGGCGCATGATGAGCCGGCGTCGACAGTATTGCGTCAATTTGAATTATCTTTGCTGCGCGAATCAGGTTTGTTAAACGATCTCAGTTTTTGCACGAGTGCCCGGGCGCGTGTGCAGGCTGATGTCAGATACGTGATCGACCCTGAGCTTGGTGCCAGGCCTGCATTGCAATCTGACGTGGTTCCTGTTGTCTCTGGGCAGACTTTAATCGACATGGCGGACGGGGATTATAGTGACCCGCAAACGCAGTTTCAGAGCAAGATGCTGATGCGTAGCTTGCTTGCCCATCACCTGCATGGTTCTTTTTTAAATACCCGCCAAATTTTGATTGATTTGCAAAATTTATGAACATCCATCAACAACGCCAATTGCTCGATTTGAGCGTGAGCCTGAATTCATTGGTGCAGGTTCGTGAAAAAATCGGCGCGCAGTTTTTCGATCTTTCCCGCTTATCATTGTTGGCTGAAGAAGCTGGCGCCGATTGTATTTCTTTATATGTTGATGAGTCGAACTGGTCGTCACTTGCAATGAATGTCGAGCAGTTGGCACGCCAGGTTATTAACACATTTGAATTGGAAGTGGCAGCTTCTGACTTCATGCTCAAACATTTAGAGACAATTCCGGTGACGCATGTCTGCCTGGTTGATGTCGATGCATCTAATGCTGCGCAGTATGTTGCTCTTGATCTGGAACAGAATTTTTCTCAAGTTCAAAGTTTTGTTAAGCAACTACAAGCGCGTGGTATCTACGTTTCTGCATTTATTTCGCCAACACCTGCAGCGATTGCTGCTGTCGCTGAGTTGCGAATTTCTCGTGTTCGACTTGATTGTTCGTCTTATGTGGAGGTGGCAGAAGACAGTCAGCGCGCGCATGCATTGGCGCAAATTCAAACCGCGTTAACTAATTGTGTTGGTCGAGGCATGGTTGTGGGTATTGAAGGTAAATTTGACTCGGCGCAGGTTCAGGCATTGGCAACAATTTCTGATATCTCCCAATTTCATTTGAATGAACTGGTCGTTGCTCATTCCTTGCAGTGTGGCTGGGAAAGTGCAATTCGCAATATCAAAGCATCGCTGGTGAAATCGCGATTGAATCGCAGAGCTGATGGAGGTTGACGTGATCTATGGCGTTGGTACTGATATTGTTGAGGTCGCTCGTATTGAGCGTGCTTTGCAGCGTGGTGGTGATCGCTTTGCTAAAAAAGTATTGGGTGATGAAGAGTTGCTGATTTTTTTTCAGCGCCGTGATCAGGCTCTTGCGCGCGGCATACGTTATCTGGCAACGCGGTTTGCTGCTAAAGAAGCATTTTCTAAGGCCATAGGAACTGGCGTTCGTTTGCCAATGACGCTGCGAAACATGCAAACGCTCAATGGTGATCAAGGTAAGCCAGTAGTGGTCGTCAGTGATGATTTGGAAAAATGGATGTCTGTCCGAAATCTTACTGCTCATGTCTCGGTGAGTGATGAAGTTCAGCAAGTGCTGGCATTTGTCGTTGTTGAGCAAGCCGCGACAACATGAGTTCCATGGATACTGATAAATCATCATCGGAAATTCGTCAGCAGGTGGTTGATGCGGTGGCTCGATTGCCGCATTTGCCCGGTGTGTATCGTTATTTTGATGCGCAAGATCAGGTGCTTTATGTTGGTAAGGCAAGGGATTTAAAAAAGCGCGTTACCAGTTATTTTCAGAAAACATTATCCAGTCCCAGAATTGCGATGATGGTGGAGAAAATCGTCCGATTGGAGACCACAGTAACACGCAGTGAAGCAGAAGCGTTGATTCTGGAAAATAATTTAATCAAGGCGCTACGCCCACGCTACAACATTTTATTTCGCGACGATAAGTCTTATCCTTACCTGAAAATCACCTCTGAAAAAACGCCACGCATGACTTATTATCGAGGAGCGGTCGATAAAAAGCATCAGTATTTCGGACCTTTTCCATCTGGTTGGGCGGTCAAGGAATCAATGCAGATTTTGCAGAAAATTTTCCTGCTGCGTAGCTGCGAAGATAGTGTGTTCGCGAATCGCACTAGGCCATGCCTATTGCATCAAATCCAGCGCTGTAGTGGGCCATGTGTTGATTTGATTGCGCCTGAGGATTATCAGCAAGACGTCAGAAATGCTGCTGACTTTTTGCGCGGTCGTCAATTGGAAGTCATGCAGAACCTTGAAAAAAAGATGCTCGGATTCTCCTCCGAACTTAGATTCGAGCAGGCGGCCATGGTACGCAATCAGATGTCGGCCTTATCTAAAGTGTTGCACCAGCAAAGCATGGAAACCACTGGCAATGCTGATCTGGATGTGATTGCCGTAATCGTCGAAGGCGGACGAGCCTGTGTCAATCTGGCAATGATACGTGGTGGTCGACACCTTGGGGACCGTGCTTACTTTCCTAGTCATGTGGATGATGTCAGGGCGGTAAGCGATGACTCAATTGAGGCTGAGGTGGTGGCGGCATTTTTGGCGCAGCATTATGTGGATCAGTTCATTCCTTCAACCTTGGTGATGAATGTGGCTTTAGATGCACCAGATCTGATGCTGGTACTGGCAGAGCAATGCGGTCATAAAATTCATTTATCATTTCAACCGCAAGAGCAGCGTCGCGTCTGGTTGGAAATGGCAGTGAAGGGCGCTGAACTTGCTCTGGCGCGGCTTTTATCTGAGCAGGGCTCGCAGCAGGCGCGTACTCGCGCTATGGCGACTGCACTTGAACTTGAGACTGAAAACATTGATTTATTGCGTATCGAGTGTTTCGATATCAGCCATACGCAAGGTGAGGCGACGCAGGCATCTTGTGTTGTTTATCATCATCACGCAATGCAAAACAGTGAATACCGGCGTTACAACATCAAAGACATCACGCCTGGAGATGATTATGCTGCGATGCGCCAGGTCTTAACCCGTCGATATGAAAAAGTGAACGGAGAAGACCCCACTGCACTGACAATGCCAGACGTGGTGTTGATTGATGGTGGAAAGGGACAGGTTGAGATCGCCAGGCAAGTTTTTGTTGAACTGGGACTCGATACCAGTCTGATTGTCGGCGTATCAAAAGGGGAGGGACGCAAGGTCGGCTTGGAAACGCTGGTGTTTGTCGATGGGCGCGAAGAGAAAGAATTGGGTAAAGAATCTGCGGCATTGATGTTGATTGCGCATATTCGTGATGAAGCGCACCGATTCGCGATCACCGGCATGCGTGCCAAGCGCGACAAGGCGCGACAAACATCGCAATTGGAAGAAATTGAAGGTGTGGGGCCGAAACGCCGTCAAAGATTATTGGTACGTTTTGGTGGTTTGAAGGGTGTCAGTGATGCCAGCGTCGAAGAGCTAGCTAGTGTTGAAGGAATTTCTCGTCAATTAGCAGAAGAAATTTACAAGCGACTCCGTTAGATCAATATAATGAAGAGAAATATTCTAAATAATTAAGTCATGCCATTTAATTTTCCTATTCTTCTCACATGGTTGCGCGTAGCACTGATTCCTCTCGTGGTCGGTGTTTTTTATTTGCCTGATACGTGGTTTGATCCATTTCAAAAAGGACTTGCTTCGACGTTGATTTTTATCGTTGCTGCGATTACCGATTGGTTTGATGGTTTTCTGGCTCGTCGTTGGAATCAGACGTCTTCATTTGGCGCATTTCTTGACCCAGTCGCGGATAAGTTAATGGTGGCAGGTGCTTTGCTGGTATTGGTGCAACTTGGCCGTGTAAATGCCGTGATCGCCTTCGTCATTATTGGCCGTGAGATTACGATCTCCGCTTTGCGTGAGTGGATGGCTATTATTGGTGCTTCAAAATCTGTTGCGGTTAGTTCGCTAGGTAAAATAAAAACTGCGGCGCAAATGGTGGCGATACCGATGTTATTGTATTACGACACGATTTTGGGGATCGATATGATATTGCCTGGTTCGTGGTTGTTGTTGATCGCAGCAGTCTTGACTGTGTGGTCTATGCTTTACTATCTGCGCAAAGCATGGCCTTTAATTAAAGAATCGACCGAGAATCTAAAGTAGCTTACTTGACAGTTTTTCGAAATGCTATATAATTCTGGTCTTTCGTTGATGCGGGAATAGCTCAGTTGGTAGAGCGCAACCTTGCCAAGGTTGAGGTCGAGAGTTCGAGACTCTTTTCCCGCTCCAAGTTTTCTCAGCGAAATATGTAGTGCAAATGCGGGAGTAGCTCAGTTGGTAGAGCGCAACCTTGCCAAGGTTGAGGTCGAGAGTTCGAGACTCTTCTCCCGCTCCAAAATGGCGTAGTACCTGAAGTATCGGCAGTATAATGCGGGAGTAGCTCAGTTGGTAGAGCGCAACCTTGCCAAGGTTGAGGTCGAGAGTTCGAGACTCTTCTCCCGCTCCAGATTCTGAAGGGAAGCACGGCTTCCCTTTTTTGTTACAGTAGTTGATGTGCCGCGATTTAGCTTAGAGTAAGAATATTTAAGTTAATAGCACCCCTGGCGGGGTAGCAAAGTGGTTATGCAGCGGCCTGCAAAGCCGTAGACGCCGGTTCGATCCCGACCCCCGCCTCCAGATTTAAGAAAGCGCTGTGTGCGCTTTTTTTGAAAGAGCAAGCAATCTATGATTGCATGTTGTAGTGATGGGCCCGAGTGGTGAAATAGGTAGACACATCGGACTTAAAATCCGCCGCTTCGTTAATAGCGGGCGTGCCGGTTCGATTCCGGCCTCGGGCACCATATCGACATACCAAGATGTATCAGTAAGAACAAAAACCCGCACCTTCCATAGGATAGTGCGGGTTTTTTGTTGCCGTAAAGTCCCGTTGATCATCTTTACGTCCCAATGTTTTTGGGGTAACTTTTAGGGTAGTTGATGTTGTTACCCTTTATGCAAAATTACAGTTACCCCTTTCTATGCCTCTCACTGATACCGGAATTAAGAACCTTAAGCCGCTCGACAAGCCGCAAAAAAATTTGATGTAAACGGACTTTTCCTTCTCGTTCAGCCAAACGGAGAGAAATGGTGGCGTTTTAAATATCGTTTTGCTGGTAAAGAGAAGTTGCTCTCATTTGGTACTTATCCAGAGGTAGCCCACCGCGCCCACTAGACATAGATCTCTTCGGTGCGTAAGATATAATACTTATCTCATATGCAACGTTTGAGTTGATCGAGCATTTTGGGTTTCAAAATCGCGTCTGAAGCCTGTACATGTGAAGTGACATTTTTCATGAATATTTAGTACTGTTTTTATACAGTACATTATTAAAATGACCGCATGACAAGCCTCTGCATGGATTTGATTGGTTGAATTAGGTGGACGGCATCTGTCCGCCTAATTAAAGTTAGAGGTTTAATTAAGTACATGACGAAAATTGAAGTAGGAAAAGGGAGAAGTAAGGTTGAGCAAACTAATCATGGTTTGCGAATTACTATCCCGTCTAAAAAGAATTTCTTTTTAATAGCCTTCATGGGCTTTTGGCTAATGGGTTGGGCAATTGGTGAGGTATCAGTTTTAAAAGAATTATTAAATCCAAAAGATGGCGCGCCGGAATTTTTTCTTATTACGTGGCTTGGTGGCTGGACTGTCGGTGGAGCCTTCGTCATATATGCGTGGCTTTGGAATGTTATGGGGAAAGAAATAGTAGACATAACATCGTCAGAGCTAAGTCATATCAAGGTTGTTGCTGGGTTTAGTAGAAGTAGTGAATATGCAGTATCTTCAATATCAAAATTAAGGCTGCAACCACAAAACACGTCAATCTTTGGCTCTAGAAATGGAATGGAGTTTTGGGGTATCACAGGAGGCACTATTGCCTTTGACTATGGACAAAGCACCCATAAATTCGGGGCGCAACTTGATGAAGCGGAAGCTGGCCATGTTATTGAAGCCATTAAAAACAGGTTCACAAATCTCTAACAAGTCGCTCAAGGCCGCTTCGCTGGACAGCCCTAATCGGCGCATGCTTCGCATTATGTGCGCCGCTTGTGTCTGCCCCTTAGCTTTGCGTTAGGGCGCTATGAACATCTGGATCGCCGCTCTTGCCGCAGTAGTAGTTCAGCCACTGGTGTTTCTGGCGCGCATCGCACCGGACTACCTCGCTTCGCCACAACCGCTTTACGGAATCGGCTTCATGCTGCTCGTCGTGGCGGTGGTTGCGGCCGCGGTCGTGCTGATTCTCGGTATTCCCGCGTTCCTTGTACTCCACAAGCTTCACCGAGAAAGTTGGGTTTCACTCGCAATGGCGGGCCTTGTGCTTGGAGCATTGCCGACTGCATTTTCTTGGCCGAGTCATCTTGAAGGGTTTTCTGCCGGACAGAACTGGCACGGCAAGTACGTTGAAACGTACGTGAACGGCGCGCCGACTACCTACGCGTGGCTGACCTATGGCGAGGGTATCTTGTTTTTCGCGCTCCACGGCTTGGTTGGCGCACTCGTGTTCTATGCTGTTTGGCGTTTGCGTGAGCGCCCTAACAAGTCACTGCAGCCGACCGCCTCCGGCGGCAGCTGAGTTCCAACGTTAGCCTTATAGATGCTGATATCAATCAACAGTTGCATACGCAAGATTGGTGCTGCCTGGTTTGGCGTGGCAGTCCTGGCTACGACCTATCAGCTACTTACAGATGGTGAGATGCTGCGTACCGCAGCCCAGGACTGCATGCTAAATACAAACAACTTCGTGGCTTTCTATCCAGTAAGCTGACTGTCTGCTTTTCAAAAATCCTATGACGGTTATTCGAAACAGCAACTTTTTTATTGGTGAACTCAGTACTTAATTATTTCCTGGCTGCATATTTATTAACATCTGGAGGTTAGATGGAAAGAAGTTCGAGGTTGGTATGTTGCTCATGCAATTTATCTTTTGAAATTTGTGTTGCAGAAATAAGGAGTAAGGCATGAGTTTTATGATTATTTTGGTGTCGTTGGCTTTGTTGATGATTGTTGCTTACAGAGGTTTTAGTGTCATTCTGTTTGCGCCGATTTGTGCTCTGATTGCTGTTGCTTTCACTGATGTCAGTTTAATTCCGCCGCTCTTTAATGGTATTTTCATGGAGAAGTTGGTTGGGTTTGTTAAGCTTTATTTCCCAGTCTTTTTGTTGGGGGCGGTATTTGGTAAGTTGATTGAGCTGTCTGGTTTTTCGAAATCGATTGTTGCGTCGGTGATTAAGATTGTAGGACGTGAGCGCGCGATTTTGTCGATCGTCTTGGTGTGTGCAATTTTGACTTACGGTGGTGTTTCTTTGTTTGTAGTGGTGTTTGCGGTGTACCCATTTGCGGCAGAAACGTTCCGGCAAAGTGACATACCAAAGCGCTTGATTCCGGGCACGATCGCTTTGGGTGCGTTCACCTTCACTATGGATTCTTTGCCTGGTAGCCCACAAATTCAAAACATTATCCCAACGACATTTTTTAATACGAATACCTGGGCTGCTCCGTGGTTGGGCGTCATTGGTGCTGTGTTTATTCTGGTGATTGGTCTGATGTATTTAAACTGGCGTCGTCTTCAGGCTGCGGTGGCTGGTGAGGGGTACGGTTCTGGCCACATTAATGAGCCGACTGAATACAAAGCCGAAAAATTGCCTAACGCCTTTGTTGCCCTGTTTCCGTTGCTGGTTGTCGGTGTGATGAACAAAATTTTGACAGAATTAATCCCACGCTATTACGGTGAAATTCATAGTACGACTTTGTCAGGTTCTGCTAAACCTTTGGTGACAGATATCCATAAAATTGGCGCGATTTGGGCAGTTGAAGGAGCTCTGCTGTTGGGGATTCTGTGTATTTTGTTGTTTGCTTTTAAGACGGTGAAAAATCAATTTGCCGATGGCAGTAAAGCAGCAGTCTCCGGCGCTTTATTGGCCTCCCTGAATACTGCTTCGGAATATGGGTTTGGTGGCATCATCGCTGCTATGCCGGGTTTTGCGGTGATCTCAGATGCGCTTAAAGCGATCCCTAATCCACTGATCAATGAGTCTATTACAGTCACGGTTTTGGCTGGCATTACAGGTTCTGCATCTGGCGGCATGAGTATTGCGTTGGCGGCGATGTCTGAGACGTTTATCAAGGCGGCAAATGCCGCGCATATCCCTATGGAGGTGCTGCATCGGGTTGCGTCAATGGCTAGTGGGGGCATGGATACCTTACCGCATAACGGCGCAGTGATTACCTTGTTGGCGGTCACTGGTCTAACGCATAAGACGTCTTATAAAGATATTTTTGCCGTTACGCTCATTAAAACAGCAGCAGTGTTTGTTGTTATTGCGGTGTATTACCTGACTGGTATTTATTAAGTTAATTTACACGGTATTTCAGGTATAACTACATTGTCGATAATATCAAGTTTAACAATAGTTAAGCTGTCGGGAACACTTCCAGGCAGCTTGGCGCGTCAGTTGTGATACTTATGTGATGCTTATGTACTCTTATTGAGGGCAAGACGAGGGCAAATGATTTAATCCTTGCTTGTCAATACTGAAGCTTGCAATGCGTTTTCCTTGTGGGTCAGTGGTGACTTTGACGATATAAATACTATCAAAGTCGCTGCTTTCCCATGCTGGCACAGTGGAGGGGGCGCCATTGTTTGTCGCTAAAATTTTACGCGCCGCTTCTTCTGCTAAGCGATGCTCCCACGCTACAAAAACCGTGGCATTGGCGTAAGCGGGGGAGAGTAATGCGGTCTGTAAGGCGTCGATGTCATCTAAACCAAATTGTGTATTGACTGGCATGTCAAGCGAAATTGCAGTTGGCTCTATCGTCGCAAGTGGACGGATATAGTTGTATAGCGTGCCTCGATCGTTCTTTTGCGTACCAGGGTTTGGCGCGAAAATCGCTGAGGGCATGTCAAATTTTTTTCGAAGAACTTCCGGCAATGCGAGTGAGCGATTCAGTCCTTGGCAATTTAGTTGACCAAGTCCAGCTTCTGGTTTTTCGCCATGTCGAATCATGACAATAGTTTCATCGGCGAAGCTGAGGTTGTTGAAAAAAAGTGCGAACAAAATTGTTGTCACGAGCGTCGTTGTTTTCATTGTTGATCCTTGAACTAGTTGATCTTCACTTGGTGTCGTCGTTTTCGCTTCGAATTATACATCTCTGCTTTTGCCCTCAAAAATAATTCAAGCAGATTGCGTAAGTATGCGTCGTTGAGCGGAAAAATAGATTCAACTCTCTATTGTTGAGCATATGCGGCGGGTTAATATGGGCGGTATTTTTTCCATTCACAGTTTATATTTTTCGTTGCTTTTTACCAATCGAGACAGTTTATGAAGTCTGACAACTCCCAGAAATCTGAAGCTATTGAAATTATTTGTAAGGATGGGGAGCGCCTTCAAGGACATTTTTTTAAGACGGGCAAGAGTGCTTCAGGTTTGCCGGTTTTGATTTGTTCGGCTACTGGAGTTAAGCAACATTTCTACATGCGATTTGCAAACTGGTTGTCTGAGCAGGGGCACGATATTCTCGTGTTTGACTACCGCGGTGTCGGGTTGTCATTGAGTGGCGATTTGGCTGACTCTAAAGCTAGTCTGACCGATTGGGGGCGACTGGATCAAGTCGCGGCTTTGGAATGCTTATTAAATCGTACCGGTCACGAACAGGCGGTATTGCTGGGACATAGTGCTGGCGGGCAAATGATGGGCTTGATGTCAAATCATGCGCGCATAGCGCGCGTTGTCGGTGTGTCTATTTCGACAGGATGGTTTGCTGGTTTGCGTTTAGCGTTCCGGCTTAAGGCCATGTGGGGCTTGCGTTTTTTTGTTCCGGTGGGCATTAAGCTACTTGGTTATGGTCCGACGGCGATCATCGGTCTGGGAGAAAATTTGCCAGCGGTTGCTGCTTATCAATGGGGAATTTGGTGCGCAGCAGGAGGTTATGCGACGAATGCAACGAAAGGTAAGCCTGAGATTGATTTTCACAATCAAATTCGTATGCCCATCATTGCATTTTATGCGGGAGATGATGACATTGCGAATGACGCTACAGTGGACGATCTCATGCGTACGTTCCCACATGCCAGCAAACAGGTCTTTAAAATTCAACCTGCACAAGTTGGCTTAAAAAGTCTCGGCCATATTGATTGGTTTAGACATTCTCATCAGGTGGTTTGGCCTTTATTGGCTAAGGCAATTAAAGGTGAGTAGTCATATCTGGTTGATGGCAGGCCGTCATGCTCTAATTTTTGCATGAAATCAATCACATCGCTTACCCAAGTCCGCGACAGGATTACTGAATGTGGCGCAATTTCCTTCTTTTCATCGCTTAGTGCTGAACAAACGGGTGTTTACTCCCTTGTTCATCGCATCTAAGTCTTTCTGAATATTCAATAATCTCACCTGTAAATTTACGCAATCGAAGCGATTATTGCTTCGTGGAAATGACAGGAGTCGGCGATGGCCGAAGAAAGCGATCTCGAGAAAACTGAACCGGCCTCGTCGAAGCGCCTTGAGCAGGCGCGCGAAGAGGGGGATGTGCCGCGTTCACGCGAGCTCTCCACCTGTGCCATTTTATTTGCGGCTGGTGGCGCATTTTGGGCGATGGGCGGTGGTTTAGTCGGGCAATTGCAGCAAAGTTTGATCTCCGGACTCACTCTTGAGCGTGCTGTCGCCTTTGATTTTAATCTACTGATATCTAAAGCTGCGGCGAGTTTGCTATCCGTTTTGATCGCGTTTGCGCCGGTGGCTGGGGTGTTGATCGTGGTTGCATTGGGATCGCCGGTTTTGATTGGTGGTTGGTTGTTTAGCGCAAAAGCAATTCAACCAAACTTTGGTCGCATGAATCCAATTTCCGGCTTAGGGAATATGTTTTCTGTGCGTGCCTTGGTCGAATTGCTTAAGGCCATAGTGAAAACGATTTTGGTTGGCTGGGTCGCCTGGATTGTCATTACACAACAAAAAGAAGCGATCTTTGCCTTGCCTATGGAGGATGTCGCTTCGAGTATTCCGCACGTTGGTCATATGTTGCTGGTTTGTTTCATTTCTATTGTTGGTGCTTTGGTATTGATTGCGGCAATCGATGCACCTTATCAAATGTGGCAGTACGCAAATAAATTGAAGATGACGCGTCAGGAAGTTATTCAGGAATCAAAAGAAGCCAACGGTAATCCTCAAATTAAAGCCAAGATTCGTCAGCAACAGCGTGAAATGGCACGTCGTCGCATGATGGCAGAGATTCCTAAGGCTGATGTCGTTGTGACTAACCCGACCCATTTTGCGGTGGCGCTGAAATATACCGAAGGTGGAAATGGCGCACCTAAGGTTGTGGCTAAAGGTGCGGACGAAGTCGCAGCAAAAATTCGTGAGCTCGCTAAAGAGCACAATATTCCAATGCTAGAAGCCCCGCCATTAGCACGTGCCTTATTTAAGCATACCGATCTGGGGGATGAGATTCCGGAAGCTTTGTATGGCGCGGTAGCAGAGGTCCTGGCCTACGTTTATCAATTAAGGACGTATCGTCGTGATGGCGGTTCCAGACCAGAAGAGCCCCGAGAATTAAAAGTACCAGAAGAATTGGATCCAAATAATCAGTTAGGAGTTGTTGAATGAATAGCCTGAAATTGCCAATGTGGTTAAGCGGGCTCAATGGTCGGGCGCTGGCCGCACCTCTTCTGATTATCTTGATGCTGGCAATGATGATTTTGCCCTTGCCAGCATTCGCGTTGGATATCTTTTTCAGCTTTAATATCGCAATTGCGATCATCGTCTTGCTGACCAGTCTTTATACGGTGAAGCCGCTTGATTTCATGGTGTTTCCTACTGTTTTGCTGGTAAGTACCATGTTGCGTTTGTCGCTCAACGTGGCGTCTACACGTGTCGTTCTTACAGAAGGGCATACTGGCCCTGATGCTGCGGGTAAAGTCATTGAGGCGTTCGGGCATTTTTTGATCGGTGGAAATTACGCGGTGGGTATCGTTGTGTTCGTGATTTTGACCATCATTAACTTCACTGTGGTGACTAAAGGTGCAGGTCGTATTGCTGAAGTCGGTGCACGTTTTGCTTTGGATGCGATGCCTGGTAAACAAATGGCGATTGATGCTGATTTGAACGCTGGCTTAATTGCGGAGCAAGAGGCGCGTCGTCGTCGTACCGAAGTAGCGCAAGAGGCTGAGTTCTATGGCGCGATGGACGGTGCGAGTAAATACGTTCGTGGTGATGCGGTAGCCGGCATTATGGTGACAGTAATTAATATTGTTGGTGGTTTAGTCGTTGGTATGGTTCAGCATGATTTGGATTTTGCTGATGCACTCAAAAACTATACCTTGTTAGCAATTGGTGATGGATTGGTGGCGCAAATTCCTTCTTTGATTATTTCAACCGCGGCCGGTGTTGTGGTTTCTCGCGTCGCCAGTGATCAAGATATTAGTGGGCAGTTGATCGGGCAGTTATTTGCAAAGCCACAAGTAATGTTTATTTCTGCAGGGATTATCGGTGGTATGGGCATCATCCCAGGCATGCCTCATATTGCTTTTATTCTTCTGGCAGCAGTCATGGGCGGCTCTGGGTACGTAGTACGCAAGCGTATGGACGTCGCCGCACAAGAGCCGACCAAGCAGGAAGCGCCGGTTATACAGGCGCCGGAAATGGAAGAGGCGACATGGCAGGACGTTTTGCCTGTTGATACTTTGGGACTTGAAGTTGGTTATCGCCTCATTCCTTTGGTCGATAAAGCGCAAGGTGGTGAATTGTTGCGTCGTATTAAAGGTATTCGCAAAAAATTTGCTCAGGAAGTTGGATTCTTATCTCCTCCAGTGCATATCCGCGACAATCTCGAATTGAAACCGTCCGCTTATAAAATTGCACTCAAGGGGGTTGAGGTTGGTTCTGGTGAGGCAATGAATGGTCAATTTTTGGCAATCAATCCTGGCATGGTGGCGGGCACTTTACCTGGTGTGCCGACAACTGATCCTGCTTTTGGTTTGCCTGCGGTATGGATTGATTCAGGAATGAAAGAGCATGCGCAGACTCTGGGTTATACAGTCGTCGATGCAAGTACTGTGATTGCAACGCATTTGAATCACTTGATCACTACCCATGCAGCTGAATTGCTGGGACGTCAGGAAGTTCAATTACTGTTAGATCATTTGTCAAAAGAGATGCCAAAAATGGTCGAAGATTTAATACCAAAAATGCTGTCTCTCTCTACTTTGCAAAAAGTGCTGCAAAATTTACTACTGGAAGGTGTTCATATTCGGGATATGCGCTCAATCATTGAGGCTTTGTCCGAGTATGCAATGCATACGCAAGATGCGAACGAATTGACGGCACATGTTCGCGTGGTTTTAGGGCGTGCAATTGTTCAGCAAATTTTCCCCGGGACGAATGAGTTAACTGTAATGGCACTCGATAGTCGCCTTGAGCGTTTGTTAATGCAGGCACTCAATACGGGTGGTGCTGATGGTTCGGGTATAGAGCCTGGTCTTGCTGATACCTTGTCGAGCCAGGCTGAAATTGCGACCAAACATCAGGAGCAAATTGGCGTGACGCCAGTGTTGCTGGTGCCAGCGCCACTGCGCACACTTTTGTCGCGATTCTTGCGCCGTACCTTGCCGCAATTAAAAGTCTTGTCACACGCTGAATTACCAGAAACAAAAACAATTAAAGTTACTAGTCTTGTCGGAGGTCAGTCATGAACGTAAGAAAATTTACTGCCAATACGTCGCGTGAAGCGCTGCGCATGCTGAGAGAGGCATTAGGTGCCGATGCAGTAATTTTATCGAATCGTAATGTTGACGGTAAGGTCGAAATTTTGGCGATGGAAGGCGATGTGGTCAATGCTATTCCTCCGGCTGTGAGTGTCCGTAGCGGCATTGCCGAAGTGCCCGATGTGCCGCGTATTACTCCGCCTTTTCGTGCGGAGAGCAAGTCATCCTCGACACCTGCCTTTCAAGCAGTGATTGAGCAGCCACGGATTGCACCAGCGTTTGCCAGTGCTAATGAAATGTCAGACATGATGAGCGAAATTCGTTCTATGCGCACCATGCTTGAATCGCAATTGGCCGAATTGTCGTGGGCAAATACGCAGCAGCGTCAACCACAAAAAGCAGAAGTACTCAGAGAAATGTTAGCTACTGGTTTGAGTGCAAGTTTATCGCGTTTTATGGTGGGCAAGATGCCTGATAATGAGTCGGCTCAAAGCGGCATAGAATGGATTAAATCTATTTTGGCGCGCAATTTATCTGCCATTGATAATGAGAGTGAGATTTTGGAAAAGGGTGGGGTGTACGCTCTGGTAGGCCCCACTGGCGTTGGCAAAACAACGACAACAGCGAAGCTGGCAGCGCGTTGTGTAATGCGTCATGGTCCATCAAAATTGGCATTAATCACGACTGATGGCTATCGTATTGGCGGCTATGAACAGCTGCGCATTTATGGGAAAATTTTGGGCGTGATGGTACATGCGGTAAAAGATGAAAGCGATTTGCGTATTGCGTTGTCCGAGCTCAAAAATAAACATACTGTATTAATTGATACTGTTGGTGTGAGTCAGCGCGACAAAATGGTGACAGATCAGGTTGCTATGTTGTCTGGTGCGGATGCTGAAGTAAAACGCTTGTTATGTCTGAATGCGACCTCTACTGGCGAGACCTTAAGTGAGGTGGTACGCGCGTACCAAGGCACTGGACTGGCTGGATGTATTTTGACTAAACTCGATGAGGCGGCGACCATAGGTGGTGCTTTGGATATTGCTATACGTCAGAAGCTGACTTTGTATTATGTTGCCAGCGGTCAACGCGTTCCTGAAGATTTACATGTAGCGAATAAACAGCACTTGATTGACCGCGCTTTCAAACTGAAGCGAGAAACTGCGGCATTTCGCTACCTGGATGAGGAATTGCCATTGTTGATGTCTGCCGCTGTTGCTACGTCTAAGGGGCAAATCTCGTCTGCTTCTGAGGAGGTGTCCTTTGGTTAATATTGATCAGGCAGAAGGTTTGCGTCGTATGTTGGCAGTACCAAAGCCGCGTGTGTTTACGTTTTTGTCAGCGCTGAAAGAGGACGATAAAAGTGCCATGTTGGTGAATTTGGGCGTCTCTTTGGCGCGCCAGGGGCAGCAAACAATGATGTTGGATGCAAGATCCTCTGGAAATAGCGTCGGGGCATGGTTAAATGCGCAAAAAAGCAAGACCTTATTGGATGTCGCGCGACAACAGCGTACAATGCAAGATGCTATTAAAATAGTAGCGTCAGGACTGTCGGTAACGATGTTATCGCGTGAAGCGCATATGCTCTCAGGGTTGACGCCAGAAATTTCTAGGCGATTGGCGAGAGTTTTTGATATTGTGACCCATCGTTCAGATTTGGTTGTTGTTGATAGCAGTATTGACGCGGATGATGCTTTTCCTCTCGCTGCTTTAGATAGTAGCGAGGTGGTAATTCAGGTGTCTTCAGATCCGACGGCGATTAAAAACGCCTACGGCTTAATTAAGCGGATGAGTGGTCGATTAGGTAGGCGTTCTTTTAGTATTTTGGTTTCTGGGGTGTCCGAAAAGGAGGCAACTTTGATCTATACGAATATGGCGCAAGCTGCTAATCGCTATCTTGCCGTACCTTTGAACTATATTGGATATGTCCCGGAAGATGATCATGTCAGGAAGGCTGCCAGTTTGGGGCAGTCGGTGATTGATGCTTTTCCAAAAGCACGCGCATCGGTTGCTTTTTCTCGCTTGGCGGCACAGCTTGTTAATTCTGCTTGTTCTGTTATGTCTTTTGAGGGTGTACCTGAGCTTGGTGTCGGTCTCGGAATTTAATTTACTATGTACACCGCTAGCGGAAAATCAGATAAAAATTTTCTCCTGAGGGAGCATGCGCCTCTGGTTAAGCGTTTGGCTTACCAGTTGAAAGCACGCTTGCCTCCAAGCGTCGAGGTGGATGATTTAGTGCAAGCTGGCATGATAGGCTTGTTAGACGCTGTTAATCGCTACGAAGATACGCATGGCGCGCAATTTGAAACGTATGCGGTGCAGCGCATTCGTGGCGCAATGCTTGATGAATTGCGTAATACCGATTGGCTGCCTAGAGGCGTACGTCAAAGTATGCGTAAGATAGAAACTGCAATGAATGTCTTGCAGCAAAAACTTGGCAGACCCCCAACTGAAACAGAGGTGGCAAAATCTCTGAAATTGACGCTAGGCGAATATCAGGACATGCTAGGTGATAGCGGTGGACATCAACTTGTTTACTATGAAGACTTTCATGATGCTGATACCAAAGAACACTTTTTAGATCACTATTGCTCTGATAGTTCGGGAGACCCATTACAAGACTTGCTCAACGAGGATTTTCGGGATGCGGTGATCGGTGCGATTGATAATTTGCCTGAACGGGAAAAACTGCTCATGGGGCTGTATTACGAGCAGGAATTAAATCTCAAAGAAATTGGCGCGGTCATGGGAGTCTCTGAATCCAGGGTGTCTCAATTACATAGCCAGGCAGTTGCCAGGCTCAGAGTTTATTTAAGGGAGAAGGCGTGGACTGGGCTAGCGTAGCGGGATTTCTTCTGGTCGTGATTGGAATCGGTGCTGGCCAATTGATGGAGGGCGGTAATCTGGCATCTCTCTTGCAGCCTGCTGCATTTGTTATCGTCGTCCTTGGTACCATCGGTGCAGTATTGTTGCAAAGTCGGATGACTACGTTTCAACGCGGTGTTTCTATGTTGCGTTGGGTCATTTCTGAACCGCCAGACAATAGTCGGAAGAACGTTCAGGACGCATTGATATGGAGTGTTGTTGCCAGAAGAGAAGGTTTCTTAAGTCTTGAACGGTATATGGATACAGCCAAAGATCCATTTATCAGTAAAGGCTTACGTTTGGTTATTGACGGCGTTGATCCGGTGCGTCTCAAGGATATTTTGGATGTTGATATTTCTTTGTTTGAAATGGAGCAGCGTCAGGCGGCAAAGATCTGGGAATCTGCAGGCGGTTATTCTCCCACGATAGGCATCTTGGGTGCTGTACTTGGATTAATTCACGTAATGGAAAATTTAACTGATCCGGCAAAGTTGGGTGGTGGTATAGCGGTTGCTTTTGTGGCAACGATCTACGGCGTCGGCTTGGCTAATTTACTTTTTTTGCCTGTCAGTAATAAGCTCAAAGAAATTATTAGCAAAGAAATTGTTCGCAGAGAGATGTTGTCTGATATTTTCTACAGTATTGCTTTGGGTGATAGCCCCAGGGTTGTAGAAGAGCGTGTCGCTAACCACAAAAACTAGGCATTCATCTATGGCGAGAAGAAAATTTCATGAGGAACCTGACAACCATGAACGGTGGTTGGTTTCTTATGCTGATTTTATTACCTTGCTTTTTGCTTTTTTTGTGGTGATGTATGCTATTTCGTCTCTCAATGAAGGTAAATACCGTGTTTTGTCAAATTCACTCACTGGTGCATTTAGTAATGCTAAGCCAGTCTCCCCAACTTTGACGACGGCTACCCCCGAAGATTTACTCAAGCTAGCGCCGCTGCCGCTAGTGAAGCAAAGAGCGAGTGAGGCTTTGCGTAGAGAGCGCAGTCAAATGACCGAAGTTGCGCGCGATATTATGGCGGTACTGGAGCCGCTGGTCAGGGAGGGTAAAGTTCGCGTCACACAGACTAGTCGCGGCGTCACGATTGAAATTAATGCAAGTCTGCTGTTTCCCACTGGGGAGGCAAAATTAAGCGCGGACTCTATTCAGGCGTTGACCGCAATTGCTTCAGTATTGAAAATTGATACCCATGCGATACAGGTCGAAGGGCATACGGACAATATACCTATAAAAAATTCTATTTTTCCGTCAAATTGGGAGTTGTCTGCAGTCCGTGCGAGTACTGTAGCTCGTTTGCTAACTGAAAATGGCGTCGATGAAAATCGGGTAACAGCTGTCGGGCAAGGTGCAAAGCAACCGGTAGATTCAAATGATACTCCCGAGGGTCGATCTAGGAATAGGCGTGTGACTGTGACGGTGTTAGCTGTATTGCCTGAACCTGTGGTGGATGTTCCCGTCAAATAAAAAGCCCAAATCACTTTGAGCTTTATTCTTATCGTTGCCTTGTTTTTGTTTTAGCGGGGAGCTGTGCCCTTGATGTTTGCTGAGCCTAGCGATGCCTGCCCAGTTGGCCCATAAAGCGCGCCTGCGCTATTGCCGTGGCCGAGTACACCTAAAGCAGCCTGGTTTTGCGATAGCCGGCGATTAATTAACAGGCCGTTGGTCCGATTGTCTTCTTTGGCTTGTTCTGAAACGCTCAATAAATCTTTCCAAAGTTGCGCCGTCGTGATGTTGTCAGGATATTTGTTCAAATAATCCTGCATTCCTTCAGGTTTATTGGCAAAACCGAGAGCGCTGAGATGGATTCCTCGTGTTTTTTCAAGTTCTACAATGTGACGTAACAAATCACTTTTGTTTGCCGTGGTCTGATTGAGAGTGTTTAAATCGCCGTTAGATAGCGCTAACTGCTCTTTCTTGAGTAGTGCGGCAAGTGCATTCATCGCTTCGGTTTCTTCTGTCAGGCTTTGTTGGATAGCGATATCTTGTGCGCTTGCTTGTGTCATTTTTAACGTTTTCTTGAGTTGATTAAATCTTTCACGGACTCCAGAAGACCATCGGCAACCTTTTCAGAGTTGACCTGAAAACGGCCTTCTGAAATGGCCAATTTAATTTCTTCGACTTTTTTTGTCGCAAATACAGAGCTGCTAGCTTGTGTGCTTTGCAGTGCTTGTAATTGTGATGATAGCGGCGACAACTGCACATTCGTACTTGGTGCGGCTGGTGTAGCTACCGTCGATTCTTGCGCAACATCGGCGCGCGCCTGCTGCGGACCGGTGGATGCCGGCGTCGTAGCGGTTTTATTTAGTATGTCATCAATTTTCACAGCGATACCCTCGATAGTGGGAATTATCTACTTCTACATTCGGGTTATCGGCTCGGTATTTTTAAACTTTAGTTATGTTGATGAAAAAATTGCGGCGTAGCCACTTATTTTCTGAGTTCAATTACTAATTTCAATGATTCCACCTGCTTTCGCGACCCCACTCAGCGTAACACCATTTGCGGTTTTTGCTTTAGCTATTTGTCCTTCTGATGCATTGGTTATTGCTTGTGCATCAGTGGTTACCTCAAAACCGTTACCTCTGCTAATGACCCGTACGGACTGTCCTTGTTGAATCACGGCAGGATTTTTAAGTGAGTCGAGGCGCAAAAGGGTGCCAGAAGATACTGATATTTGTATTGCTCTACCTATCGCTTGGTCGGGATTGTTGATAAACCCAACGGGTAAGTTTGAAATTTCGCCCTTGATTTTGCTGAGATCGTCAATCGCCAGAACTTGTCCTTTTGTTAAGGAATGTGCTGCCACGTAGTATTCTGCGGTAATTTGAACATTTGCTCTGAGGTAAATCGTCCATGCGCTTGGTGCAGTGCAGCGGACTCCAACGGTCGTCTTTCCCCAAGCTTTGCTGCCAGTCGGCAGAAAAGGAACCAAAGCCTGGCATTCAGATAAATTCAGACGACTATCAACAGGACCGACTGAGATGTCAGCCACTCCTGGTTGTGCAGTCGATAGTTGCTGCAAATATTCACTAGCGATTTGCCTGATTCTATCGTGATCTTGTCTGGACTCAGTCATTTCTGCTGCCATTGGATGCGAAATCGATAATGGCAAGCCAATCAGGGCCATGATGAATTTTGCTAAACGGTTCATAGTTACTTTCAGTAGTACCAGCATTCCAACGCACTCAGTTTAGTCAATGTTACGACGCTCGATCTAACAAATAAGGGGTATTTCTTGCCTTTGATTGTCGATTTGAATTGGTGGCATCTCACCTATCATGCAAAGAAGAGAAAAGTATTATTTGAGTTTCTGATGAGGGGGATGGGTTGTGAGCAAGCTAGATGACTTGATGCAGTTTCAACAAACAGCCTTATCAGTTCGCGGGTTACGCCAGCAATTACTTGCATCCAATATTGCGAATGCTGACACCCCGAACTACAAGGCTCGCGATATTGATTTCAATGAAGTGCTCAAAAGTAAATTGCAAGTCAATGCGCATCAATCAGCAACTGCCTTAGCCAAAACATCAGACCAGCATTTGGATTCGACAAGGACCTTGGATGGTATTACTCCTCAGTTTCGCAATATGGTGCAGGGGAACGTGGATGGCAATACGGTTGATATGGATGTCGAGAGAAATGCATTTGCAGATAACGCGGTTCGATATGAGGCTGGCTTGACGATGATTAACATGCAAATACGCAATATGCTTGCTGCTATTCAGGGTTGAGTGGAATTACATAAGAGTAATCGGGGATGATAAGGGGTAATTGTTATGTCGCTATTTAATGTTTTTAATGTTGCTGGTTCAGCGATGAGTGCGCAAGCTCAGCGTTTGAACGCTGTATCGAGTAACCTCGCCAATGCGGATAGCGTAACGAGTACCAACGGTACACCATACAAGTCAAAGCAGGTCATTTTTGCGGCTGTGCCTATGAACGGAACGGCGTCTACTGGCGTTAAAGTGACGGACGTTGTTGAAGATGCAAAGCCTCCTAAATTGATGTATGACCCGTCTCATCCGCTTGCAGATGAAAAAGGTTACGTTGCATCACCTAACGTGAATGTCGTCGAAGAAATGGTTAACATGATTTCAGCCTCCCGCTCTTACCAGGACAACATTGAAACAATGAATTCAGCAAAGGCCATGCTTTTGAAGACACTTACTTTGGGTCAGTGAGACCCATAAAGGAGATTTGAGATGTCGACTATACAGACAAATACGGTTGATCCTAGCTTGCTGGCAACCATGAATGGTGCAAAAGCACAGGCCAATTCGATTCAGACGGCACAAAATCAGTTTATGACTTTGTTAACCACGCAGTTGAAAAATCAAGACCCTTTGAATCCAATGGATAACGCGCAGGTCACTAGTCAATTGGCGCAATTGTCAACAGTTACTGGTATTAATCAAGTTAACGCTTCAATTAATGCGATGAATGCGAATTTTCAGGCGGGGCAGAGTTTGCAAGCCGCAAATATGATTGGTCATGGTGTATTGGTGCCAGGAAATTCGATTGAATTGACAAAGACAACGAATGCTGCTGGCGCGAGCACAACAGCAGGCGCTTACGGCCTCAATTTGCCGCAAAATATTTCGGGCGGAACTGTAACAATCACCAATGCTGCCGGTGCTGTAGTAAAAACAATTAATTTGGGTCAGATGTCGCAAGGCGTACAAACATTGAGCTGGGATGGTTCTACTGATGCGGGTGGCGTCGCACCAGAAGGTAAGTACAGTTACTCAGTTAAGGCGTCATCAGGGGCTTCGGCGGTCACGCCGACTAATTTGGAATTTGGCATGGTGTCGAGTGTTTCAGCTGGAGCTCAGGGGGTAAGCTTGAACTTAGCTAATTTAGGTTCTGTGGCAATGAATAGTGTGGTTCAGATTTTCTAATTGTTTTTAAATTTACGCGGTGATGTTTTGATCATTTATTGTTCCGCAGGAGAGTAATCATGGGTTTTCAACAAGGTTTGAGTGGCTTAAGTGCGGCGTCGCAGCAATTGGACGTTATTGGTAATAATATTGCAAATGCCGGAACCGTCGGATTTAAAAGCTCACAGGCGCAGTTTTCTGATGTGTATGCTAACTCGTTAAATGGTGCATCAGCGAATGCCATCGGTATTGGTGTGCGCGTAGCTGGAGTGGAGCAGCAATTCACGCAAGGTAACGTATCGACAACGAGTAATCCTTTGGATATTGCTATTAATGGAAATGGCTTTTTTCGGATGACGACGAATGGTGCGGTAACGTATTCACGCAACGGTCAATTTCAATTGGATAAAAACGGTTATATCGTCAATTCTCAAGGTTCGCAATTGACTGGCTATGCGGCAAATACGAATGGCGTTCTCTCGACCGGATCCCCAGTTCCTATCAACATCAATACCGCAGATTTAGCCCCAAACCAGACTTCCACGATCAACGCGGTGATGAATTTTAATTCCACTCTCAACGTTCCGGGGACAGTGTTGCCAGTAACAACACCGCCAGTGATTACACCAACCGCCTTTGATCCGACTAATGCGACGACTTACAATAGTTCAACGTCGACGACGGTCTACGATAGCTTGGGTAATTCGCATGTGGTACAGACCTATTATGTAAAAGTTGATCCAGCAACGATTCCAGCCCAAGCTGCACTTACACCTCCGACTTTGACCAGACCTGCTTCTGCCTGGACAGTGTACGCGACAGTGGATGGTAGTTTGTTTGATAACGGTAATGGTGGTCAAATTACAATACCAATTGCGCCCTCGACGTCGGTGGTTCCGGTCCCATTGGCTACTGCTGGATTTAATAATTTGGGGTCTTTGGTGGGCGTATATAACACCAGCGTCGCTGGTACCTGGTCGTCAGCGTCTTTCTCTGCGACGAGTCCTAACGCGTTTAAAATGGGGGTGCCGGTTCCGACCATCGCTGTATCGCCGATTAATACTAATTCAGCGCCGCCTCTCGCGATTAAATTTGATTTAACGAATTCGACACAGTACGGCTCACCCTACAGCGTCAGCACCATGAAGCAAGATGGTTTTGCCTCAGGTAAGTTGTCTAGTTTTAATACTGGCAAAGATGGCACGATTGTTGGTAGCTATACAAATGGACAAACAAAAGTGTTGGGGCAGGTTGTCTTGGCAAATTTTACCGACCCAAATGGCTTGCAATCACTAGGTGGTAATCAATGGGGGGAGACTGCAGCTTCTGGTCAGGCCTTGGTTGGATCGCCTGCGGTAGGAGCCTTGGGTACCTTGACATCTTCCGCTACAGAGGACTCGAACACTGATTTGACCGGCGACTTAGTAAGAATGATCACCGCGCAAAGGAACTATCAAGCGAACGCGCAAACCATTAAAACGGAAGATCAAGTGTTACAAACTCTGGTCAATCTTCGCTAATAGGTTATTGGATTTGATGTGCGGTTTTTTTCGCCAGATTAAAGAGGAATTGATATGGATCGCTTGGTTTACACCGCGATGACCGGTGCGAGTCATATTTTAGAGCAGCAAGCAACAGCGTCCAATAATCTGGCCAACGCCACCACGACTGGTTTTCGTGCGCAATTTGATTCATTTCGTGCCATTCCTGTCATTGGTGGAGAATTACCAACCAGAACATTCGTGGTTGATTCTACCGTGGGTGCAAATTTTACTCCCGGGCCTTTGCAGCCAACCGGTCGTGCATTGGATGTCGCTCTTCAAGGAGCTGGTTGGTTGGTCGTTGAAAAGCCAGATGGCTCAGAAGGGCTAACCAGAAATGGTAGTTTGAAGCTGGATGAAAATGGCGTATTGCAAACCCAAAATGGTTTGAATGTATTGGGTGAGGGCGGGCCGATCACTTTACCTCCGGGTACACCGATTAGCATTGGAAAAGACGGAACTATATCGAGTATTCCTAGTGGTTCGTCACCGAATTCAATCCAAGTTATTGGTCGCCTTAAATTGGCAAATCCTCCAGCATCAAATTTGGTACGCGGTGATGATGGTTTATTCAAGACCAAAGACGGAAGCACAACTGATGCCGATCCGGCTGTATCGGTGGCGTCTGATATGCTTGAGAGCAGTAATGTGAGTGTAGTCGATTCTATGGTGACGATGATAAATTTAGGGCGTCAGTTTGAAATGCAAATGAAATTGATTACCGATGCCGAGAATAACGCCACAAAAGCGACGCAGATCCTGACTATGGGTTAATGCATCTTCGTTGATAATGGCTTTAGACCAAATTAGCGCGGATGGCGCGCAGGAGAGTACAAATGATACGTTCATTATGGATTGCAAAAACAGGCCTTGACGCGCAGCAGACGCAGATGGACGTTATTTCAAACAACCTGGCCAACGTGAGTACGACCGCTTTTAAAGGTTCGAGGGCGGTATTTGAAGATTTGTTATATCAAACCATACGTCAACCAGGAGCTCAAAGCTCGCAGCAAACTCAATTGCCGTCAGGTTTGCAATTAGGTACGGGTGTGCGTCCAGTTGCTACTGAGCGTCTCTTTACTCAGGGTAATTTGCAGCAAACCGGGAATGCTAAGGATATTGCGATTCAAGGTGATGGTTTTTTCTCGGTCTTGATGCCAGATGGAACTACGGCATACACGCGCGATGGATCGTTTCAAACGGATAATCAAGGGCAATTGGTTACTGCAAGCGGCTATGTTGTTCAGCCAGCTATTACTATCCCTGCAAATGCTCAAACGCTTACTGTAGCGGTTGATGGTACTGTGTCCGTCACCCAGCCAGGATCTGTTGCGCCTGTACAGGTCGGATCTTTGCAATTATCAACGTTTATCAACTCAACTGGTCTTCAGTCTTTGGGTGGGAATCTATATGCCGAGACTGCGGCGTCAGGCGCTCCTGCGACGAACGCTCCGGGATCAAATGGCGCAGGAACTCTTCAACAAAATTATGTAGAAACTTCAAATGTGAATGTAGCAGAAGAGCTGGTCAATATGATTCAAACGCAACGCGCGTATGAAATGAATAGTAAAGCAATTACAACATCGGATCAGATGTTGCAGAAATTGTCTCAAATGTAGATTTCTGGATAGGTGAAATGATGAAAAAAGCGATCTATTTATTTGGACTAATGCCTTTATTGTTGTCGGCTTGCGCAGTGACGCCACCAACGATAGTGCATCAACCGACGACTTTGCCTCCGCAAACTGCAAAGCCCCAGCGCGAGGTTAACGGAGCTATTTTTCAAACTTCTACTTATCGACCTTTGTATGAGGATGTCAAGGCGCGCATGGTCGGTGATGTGTTGACGATTGCCTTGAGTGAAAAAACATCGGCAGGAAAAACATCTGCGAGTTCAGGAAGTAAAACAGGGGCCATATCCTATGCGACCCCGACCATTTTTGGTCTGCCTGGAACAACCGCAGCGCAGGGGGGCTTAAAAGTCACGACGGGTAATAAATTTGGCGAGGCAGGGGCTGAAAATTCATCGAATAATTTTTCGGGAACGATCACTGTAACAGTCATTGACGTATTGGCTAATGGTAATTTGTTGGTAAGCGGAGAAAAGCAACTTGCATTTGATAAGGGCGCAGAATTTGTACGATTTTCCGGCATAGTCAACCCGCAGACAATTGCGGCTGGCAATTCCGTGCCATCGACACAGGTGGCCGATGCGCGACTTGAATATCGTTCTACTTCACATGTCGACAAAGCTGAAGCAAACTCAATGTTGACACGCTTTTTCCTGAGTTTCCTTCCAATGTAATTTGTATTACAGAGACGAATAGGTTTTAAAATGAAATTGTTTTTTCGCTCACATGTAATTAGCTTGGTATTGTTTTGCCAATTGCTTCTCGGTCTGAGTTTTGCTCCCGAGTGCCGTGCAGAACGGATAAAGGACCTCGCTGGTGTGCAGGGCGTCCGGCAAAATCAATTATTAGGCTATGGTCTTGTGGTTGGTCTTGATGGTAGTGGTGATCAAACTACGCAAACACCGTTCACAGTGCAAAGTATCATCAGCATGTTACAGCAATTGGGGGTCGTGATCCCCACTGGTACGAGCTTGCAATTAAAGAATGTGGCAGCAGTAATGGTGACTACATCGCTTCCACCTTTTGCTCAGCCAGGTCAAACTCTGGATATTACTGTTTCCTCGATGGGAAATGCTAAAAGCTTGCGAGGCGGTACTCTTTTGATGACACCACTCAAAGGTGCTGATGGTCAAATTTATGCGATGGCACAAGGTAACGTGTTAGTCAGCGGCGTTGGTGCTTCCGCAAATGGCAGCAAGGCGCAAGTCAATCATCTTGATGTTGGTCGTATTTCTGGCGGGGCAACGGTTGAGCGTGCCGTGCCAAATGCAATTGCACAAGGGCCGACTATTCAGCTTGAATTAAATGCATCTGATTTTTCGACTGCAAGTCGAGTTGTTGACGCTATTAATCGTCGTTTCGGTGCTGATACTGCGGCAGCTATTGATGGACGTGCTATCCAGGTTAAAGCTCCGGCTAATCCTGATCAACGAGTTACGTTTTTAGGAATGTTGGAAAGTATTGATGTCACGCCAGCACAAAATGTTGCCAAGGTCATCTTGAACGGGCGAACAGGTTCGATTGTTATGAATCAAGCGGTTACGTTGGAGGCATGTGCCGTTGCGCACGGAAACTTATCGGTCACGGTTAATACGGATAATTCTGTAAGCCAGCCAAATGCCCTTGCAGGTGGTCAAACTACGCCAGTTGCGAATTCTACCATTACGATTGCTAAAGACGCTGGTCAGTTGCAGTTATTGAAGGCTGGTGCATCGCTAGCGGATGTTGTGAAGGCACTCAATTCTATTGGCGCAACGCCACAAGACTTGTTGGCGATACTTCAGGCGATGAAAGCTTCTGGAGCATTACGCGCAGAGTTGGAAATTATCTAAGGATGAGCCATGATTCCTATCAATGATTCATCTGACAAAAGCCTGGCGATAGACAGCCGAAGTCTGGGTAATTTAAAGATGTCGGTAAAGGATAATTCTCCTGAGGCCATCAAAGCTGCAGCAAAACAGTTCGAAGCGTTGTTCATGAATATGATGTTGAAATCAATGCGTCAGGCGGGCGGCCAAAATGGTCCGTTTGATAATGAACAAACACGAACTTTTACTTCAATGCTTGATCAGCAATTGACACAAAATATGTCGAGTCGTGGGATTGGTCTTGCCGATATGCTAGTTAAGCAGCTCACAAACAATGCCGTAAGCCAGGCATTGAAGACAAATGATGAACCTCAGGGAAACATTGGAAACGCACGTGGGATCAATTCTTATCTCGATAATTTGAAGTTTGAACAACAGCCTGTACCTGCTGCAAAAAATGATTTTTCTGGCTCCGATCGTGTTCATGAGTTTCAGAAGAAATTAGAAGCGCACGCAGAAGAGGCGAGTAAAGTAACAGGAATTCCAGCCAAGTTTATGCTGGGACAAGCCGCTTTAGAAACGGGTTGGGGGAAAAAGCAAATTAAGACGGTCGATGGAAGTGAAAGTCATAACGTTTTCGGTATGAAGGCTAACAGTAGTTGGAAAGGTAAAACGGTAAGCGCAGTTACTACTGAGTATGTCAATGGCGTTCCGCAGCGTCGAGTCGAAAAGTTTAAGGCTTACGACTCTTACGGGGATGCCTTCAAGGATTATGCCAATATGTTGGTAAAAAATCCACGTTATGAAAATGTTATTGCCAATTCAAAAGATGCGACTAGCTTTGCTTATGGTATGCAAAAAGCCGGTTATGCTACCGACCCTCAGTATGCAAATAAATTAAGTCAAATTATCAAGAAAAACCTTTCAGCCTAAACGATGTTCCGGGCTGCCTGCACAAATTAAAGTTTTCTGGCTTTGTACCGAAAACCTATCAGTGACCTCAGTTTCGGCGTTTTGATAGGTTGGTAAATTTATAGGTTTAATTATGGCTGCAAATATTCTCAACCTCGGGCAATCCGCTTTGTCTGCCGCGCAACTTGGTATTGCTACGACAGGGCAAAATATTGCGAATGCGTCTACGCCGGGGTATAGCCGTGAGGTGTTAATTCAAAGCTCTGCACCATCCCAACTCATTGGTGGTGTTTATCTTGGCTTGGGCGTCAATGCCAATCAGGTTCAGCGTCAATACGATCAATATATTGCTCAACAAGTTAATTCGGCGACAACATCTAAAGCGCAGGCTGATTCTTATCTTTCTCAGATTTCCGGTCTGAATAATATCGTCGCTGATCCTACGGCAGGTTTTACTCCAACCTTGCAGAAGTTCTTTACATCGATTCAAAATCTTGCCGCGAGCCCGAATGGCACAGCTGGTGCTGCGGCCAGACAAGCTGCTTTATCTTCAGCGCAATCACTGGTTGGGACGATCAATGGCTTGCAAAATCAGGTTTCACAAATAAGTACGGACGTCAATGGTCAAATTGCTTCAACGGTGACGACCATCAATGCTTACGCTACTCAATTGGCGCAATTAAATGACTCCATTGGGAAAGCTCAGTCCACTTCAAATAGCTCGTTGCCCAATGATTTATTGGATCAACGTGATTATTTAGTGACCCAATTAAGCAAACTCACTTCGGTCAGTGTCGTTGGAGAGGGGTCGCAATATAACGTATTCATTGGTAATGGTCAGCCACTAGTTTTGGGTAACCAAACCAATGCCTTGCAAGTAGTGCAATCGCCCACTGATCCAACTCGCAATGAGGTCGCTTATCAAGTCAAAGGCAAAGTTATACAAATTGCTGAGAATGGCTTGCCAGGAGGTACTTTAGGTGGATTGATGGATTTCCGTGCCAATATGTTGACAGCAACGCAAAATTCAATTGGTAGGGTAGCCGTCAGTATTGCGAGTGCAATTAACCAGCAACAAGCTTTAGGCCAGGATTTGAATGGGGCAACTGGGACGAATTTATTTTCGATCAATTCAGTCGTATCAACGGCGAGTGGCTTTAATACAGGTAATGCGCAAATTAACGCCACGATAACTAACGTCTCTGCATTAACAACGAGCGACTATAGTTTGCAATTTTCTGGTGGGAAATATAGCGTTACGCGTCTGAGTGATGGAGCAACGACTACGCCTGTGGCTAACTTGCCTATTAATTTCGATGGTGTTAGTTTTCAGTTATCATCCACACCGGTTGGTGCTGCTCCCGCGAGTGGCGATCAGTTTTTAATACGTCCAACAGCAGCGGCTGCTGCTTCTATTTCTGTCGCGATTTCTGACCCCAATAAATTGGCTGTGGCAACACCTTTTTCTACTTCTGCTCCCTCAACAAACACTGGTAACGGTGCGATCACGGCAGGCGTTATCAATTCTCCTGTAGCTTCTGGCAGCACTTCAATTAATGGGAGTATCGGTCCGGTGACGGTTGATGCGTCCTATAATAGCTCCAGTCTTGCTGGCGTCGTTAGTCTTACCTTTGCATCCCCAGCGAACACGATTTCTGGATTTCCTGCTGGTGCAAATGTTGCAGTGACAGTAGGTGGGGTAACGACGAATTACCCTAGTACTGCGCCTTTATCCACGACGATTCCCTACACAAGCGGAGCAACGATTAGCTTTAACGGAATGAGTTTTTCAATTAAAGATAATGGTACGGCGCCTGCTAATGGCGATACTTTTAAATTGGGTTCTACTATCCCAGTGGCAACTGCAAAACTGACGTTCAATTCAGCCACAAATACGTTATCTGGCTTTCCAACGCTTCCAGTTCCTGCGAACGTCACAGTGACGAACGGCGCTACTTCGACGACCTATCCTGGCGGAACAGCGGTGCCATATATAGCAGGTGCGAGCTATAGCTACAACGGTGTTACTTTTAATTTGTCTGGTACTCCTGCTAATGGAGATGTGTTTAATGTAGGACCAAATACGACGGGTACTGGTGACAATCGCAATGCCTTATTGATGCAAAAAATACAAACACAAAATGGACTGGCAGGCGGAACTACGACTATACAGGGCGCTTTTGCACAGTTCGTCAGCCTGGTCGGGAATAAGACCAATGAAGTGAAGGCAACAAGTGCATCCGAAACGAGCATCTTAAAAAGTGCCACCGATACGCAGCAATCTATTTCAGGTGTCAATCTCGATGAAGAGGCATCCAATTTATTAAAATATCAGCAGTCATATCAAGCTGCTGGTAAGTTAATGCAAATTGCTGGTCAATTGTTCGCAACATTGCTGGCAATTGGGCAATAGGGGTAATCATGCGTATTAGTACAAATATGGTGTTCCAGAATAGTGGATCGCAAATTAGTGATTTGCAGTCCACTTTGAATCAGACGATGCAACAAATCTCTTCTGGTCGAAAAATTCTGACGCCTGCAGACGACCCGATTGGGTCAGCTCGTGCTTTGGTGATCACCCAAGCGGCTGCTATCAATGACCAATACAATATTAATCGTCAAGATTTGCAGGATAACCTAGGGGTTACTTCTGGCGTTTTGAATAACGTGGCCAACCTTCTCACTAGCTCAAAAACGTTGATCATTAGCGCTGGCAACGGCGGTTTAGCTGATAGTGATCGGGTTGCGATTGCAAATACTTTAAAATCCAATCTGGCATCCCTATTGAGTCTTGCGAACGCAACGGATGGTACCGGAAATTATTTGTTCTCGGGCTTTTCTACAACGACTGCACCTTATACTCAAACTGTCGGTGGCGCTAGTTATAACGGCGATCAGGGACAGCGATCTTTGCAGGTCGATACTGCTCGGCAGTTGCCATTGAGTGCGCCTGGTGAACAAATTTTCGGGAATATTCGTACTTCTGCAAATCAGTTTAGCGTTTTACCTGACCCATCTAACACAGGTACGGCAACTGCAACCGCGACAATTGATCCCGCGACGGCGGCTAGTCTGACCGGCAATAACTACACGATTACTTTTGATAACACTGGTGCAAATTTCAGTGTGATCAATACAACAACTGGTGGTTCCGTTGCGTTGACTAATGCTGCGACTGGTTTGCCTATTCCCCAGCCAGCACCGTATGTCAGCGGACAGGGTGTTAAATTTGATGGTATCAATGCGGTTGTCACCGGAGGTCCGCCATCCACGACACCAGCGCCTGGAGATAAGTTTACGATACAGCCAGGCAATCAGAATATTTTTGAGACGTTGACGGATGCTATTAATGCCTTGAATACTCCTACCGGCAATTCTGCGGCGAGAAAAACGTTAACAGCTGCGTTGACTCAGGCAAATAATAATATTGATGCATCTTTAGGAAATGTACTTAGTGTCACGGCTCAAGTTGGTTCCAGCCTTCAAGAGGTAGATAGTCTCAATAACGTTGGGGCGTCGACTAAGATAGCCTATGCACAATCGTTGTCGGCGATTCAAGATTTGGACTATGCGAAGGCAATTACTTCTTTGAACCAGCAACAAACAACCTTGCAAGCAGCGCAACAGTCATTTGTGAAAATATCTGGACTATCATTATTTAATTACATTGGTAATTAATCTCTTTAACTGGCGCCGACATTTGCACTCAGCATAGCGTATTCAGGTCGGCGCCACGTTCTTAAATTTTTTCCATCTCTTCAGAGTCTAAGCCAATCACGTGGGTTTGTAATTGGCCTCGCTCATCATGCCACTCCCGAATAACGCACGGGTAGCCATCTTCATCCAAATCCACAACCTTGAAAAATTGACCGATCATTGATTCGATCAGAATTCTTTCGTCCTCCGGGAAGCTTTTAATAAATTTCGGATTTAGAGTAATGATGCGGACAATGTCGCCAACGGCAACAGATTGGTTTTTGCTATCAAGAATAGGGGAGGTCGACATGGCTTGGTATCTCAATATAAGTAGTCTGACATTGTACTGGCAATTTTGAGTCTGATGAAGAATGTGTTCTATCAGTTAATCAGGTTAATCAGGTTAATCAGGTTAATCAGATTTATTAGTTTAAAAAAAAGACTTACGCCACTTTATGTGGGGTAAGTCTTTTTAAAGTGCGTTAAGGTATCAGTGCATTGATTGGTTAGCCAAATCAGGATTGTTTAATGTTCTTTTCCCTGGCAATCCAGTAGAGCAGAATCGCAATAAACGCGTACGGAATTAAGGATAATCCGTCAGAATAAGCACCTTCAAAAAAAGGATTGTGTGCTGTCGACCAGTCACCAATTGCTTTATCGAAGTTTGTCAGAATACCAGCGGTAAATGCGATGACGATACCTGCCAATGCACCACCAGCAATATAGCCGGAAGAGAGTAAAACGCCAGAGCTGCGATCGCCAGCGGCTTGCATTTCTTCTTCGTTCAGGTTTTTGTATTGATCTAATTTGTTATTTCTGCGATCAACCAACCAACGTATCATGCCACCAACGAAAAGCGGTGCAGAGGAGGAGAGTGGCAGATAAACACCAACTGCAAAAGCCAGAGACGGAATGCCAGCCATTTCTAATACTACTGCGATCATGACGCCGAACAAAACAAGTGTCCAAGGCAATTGGCGGTCCAAAATGCCTTTAATGATGTACGACATCAACACTGCTTTTGGTGCGTCGTATTTTGTCACGCTAGTGCCATCTGGACGTTGCTTGTAAGCGCCATTGATACCCGGATCGACGAGGTAGACGACTTTGCCAGCATCATTGACCAGGTATTTACCTGCAGGTGCGCCTACGGCGTCATTTTTATGCCAAACGCGATACGTTGCTTTGTCTTGTTCTGCTTGTGGGCCTTGCAGTTGCGCAGTTTCTGTTAATTTGGAAGCGTCAGTTGTCAGTGCAGGAGCAACTTGTGCTGCTGGAACGTAGACTGTGCCTGCGTCATTCAATTTCAGTAAAATAGGGCCGAGAATTAAGGCGGAAGATAAGGCACCAGCCAGAATCGCATACTGTTGCAGTTTTGGAGTAGCCCCCACCAGGAAACCGGTTTTTAAATCTTGTGAAGTTGTACCTGCATTACTACAGGCGATACAAACAATCGCGCCAACAGATAAGGCTGTGACGTAGTATTTACCGCCTGTCCAGCCCATCAATAAGAAAACCAGGCAAGTGAAGAGCAGTGTTGCGACTGTCATACCAGAAATTGGATTCGACGAGGAGCCAATTTCACCAGTCAGACGTGAAGAAACGGTAGAAAATAAAAAGCCGAACACCAGAATTAACAGCGCGCCCAGCAGGTTCATATGCAACGGTGCCGCAAAAGTGATAACGGCAATAATGGCCAATGCACCGATTACTACCCATTTCATTGGGATATCTTGGTCGGTACGTAATACAGTGCCGCTGGTAATGCTATCCGCACCCTTTTTCAAGCCAGAGAGGCCGGCAGACATACTGCGCCAGATCGTTGGCATGGCGCGTACCAGACTGACTAAACCACCCGTTGCAACCGCACCCGCACCTATATACAGCACGTAGGCGCTGCGAATATCGTGTGGGCTCATGTCTTTGATCAACATCGTTCCCGGAGAGAGTGGCACGCTAAGTGCATCGCCAAAGAATTTAATCATAGGAATCAGCAACAAGTATGACATCACGCCGCCGGCCGCCATCACAGAAGCAATACGTGGGCCGATGATGTAGCCTACACCTAATAATTCTGGTGACACTTCAGCGCCTATCGAGCCACTTGCAAGAGGTGCGCCAAAAACGGTTTCCGGCGTGTCTTTCCAGCCTTTGAGTGCGACGTTCGCAATTTTGTAGATCAGACCCAAACCGAATCCGCTAAAGATAATGCGTGCGCGTTTGTTGGCATCATCTTGCGCGTGTGGATCGCTGGCTTCACCAGCAGCCTCTCTTGAGCTGTCAGTGGCGGCAGCTTTGAGAACTTCGGCGCAGGCGGTGCCTTCTGGATATTTCAGGGCACCGTGATTTTCAACAATCATGGTGCGACGCATAGGGATCATTAACAGAATTCCGAGTAGACCACCAAGGCAGCCCACCAACATCACGCGTGAGATTTCCAGATCAAAACCCAGAATCATGATCGCTGGCATCGTAACTCCCAAACCAAATGCCAGTGATTCGCCTGCAGAACCTGCGGTTTGGGTAATACTATTTTCCAGAATTGTTGAGTCTTTTGCGCCTAATTTATTAAACAGGCGGAACAAAGTGATTGCGATCACAGAGACTGGAATAGACGCACTAACCGTTAAGCCAACTTTGAGCACCAGATAGAGTGATGACGCACCAAAAATCATTCCCAGAATGACGCCCATAATCAATGCGCGTGGCGTCATTTCCGGCAAATTTGCCGAGGCTGGAATATACGGCTTAAATGTTGACGGGGACATTTCTTTTGCCATGTGTGTACCTTGAATTGTTCAAAAAAGGGCGCAATCAGTTATTTTGAATGCGCCAGGCTACGTTTCGCCACTCTCGTCTGCATATCGGGGGAGTTAAGTGACAAAGTCTAAATATATTGCGGGTCGTGCATTATCCCGCTTTTAGCCGCGATTTTGCAATCAGGATTTCAGGCGTGTGGCTTTTCGTCATGCTCATGAAGTTCCGGCAGTGTTTTGATTGAGCGAATAATCGGATTTCGCCAAGCAAAAAAAGCCAGTAATAAGGCGACTATTCCCGCAAATCCTAAGGAATAGCGAAGGCCCGCGTACTCACCCATCCAGCCGCCAATCAATGCACCAGGGCCGGCTGGGATTAAAATCAACCATCGCATAGTGCTTGTCATACGTCCCAACATAGGCTCGGGCGTGACCGCCTGCCGTAAGGCGAGGAAGTTGATGAAAATCAGCACGCCGCCAATAGAAAAGCACATCAACATCAAAGCAAAAGCTGCCACGCCCCATTGATTTTCAGGAGCCAGAGCGAGTATGCTCCAGCCTAATCCGCAAATGGCAATGCCAGTTACTAAACAGGGGCCTGGTCCTAATTTACGACTGATACGATAGCCAAACACACTGGCGATAATGGTTCCGACACCCATGCCCATGTAGCTAAAGCCGACCGCTTGTTCAGATAAGCCTAATACGCGAGTCGCAAACAAAATTTGCACCACCAGAGCGGCGTTGTAACACAGTTGCCATGTGCCAACGGCAAAAGCTAGTGCAACCAGTAAGGGTTTATTGACGACAAAGGAGACACCTTCTTTTAAATCACGCCAGAAATGTGAATCTTTTTTGACGGGACGTTGTTCGATCACATTAACGCCGCGTAATATCAGTGCAGAACTTAATAAAAGCATGGCATCAGCAATCAGTGCGAATGGCGCTCCGAGTAGTTTGATGAGTGCGCCAGCAGCAGCTGGTCCTGCGATTTCTGCGCCAGAGGTTGCCAGCGCATTTTTAGCATGTGCTTCGACCAGTCGTTCACGTGGCACAATTTGCGTCAATACAATTTGCGCAGCAGATCCGGCGGTGGTGTTGACCATGCCGATGATAAACCCGACGATGTACAGCCAGACCATATTCACCGAGCCTAGCCAGAATGCGACTGGAACACTGGCAACAGCAAGCGCGATCGCAGTCTCTCCCGCAATGTAGACCGGCAATTTTTTAACGCGATCCAGCCACACTCCCGACGGGAGTGATAGCAACACAAAAGGGAGCGTCTCCATAAACGTCAAAATCCCCATCTGGCTGGCGCTGGCTTTGAGTAGCACCGCCGCGGTCAGGGGAAGAGCGAGCATAGTAATTTGAGCGCCAAAGGAACTGATCAGTATCGATGTCCATAAGCGGCGATAAGTCAGGTCGCGCAATAAATCATTTGTTGGTACTGTTAAATGCTTCTGTAGCTTCTGTATAAAATTTGTCATATTGATGCTGCCGCCTTTTCGATCGTTAATCGACAATCTATTTTCGCAGATAATCTTGCGAAGAAGGCAATCCTATGTGTGTAGTTCTGATTGAATCGCTGACAGCGATTACAATGCGGGAGAATTTGTGCAAAACTGTATGTTCGACGGCATTGAGGGTTTGCCGGAAAAGTTGCAAAGTCTTGCGCAAATAAAGAGTTAATTTGTTTAGCCCTCTTTTAGCCCTCGAATCGCCAAAGTTCTCCATGAATAGCAAGCGAGGTCAAGGGCTAGTATAGATGGATGCCTTTTTTTAACCTTAGTTCCTCAATAATAAAAATATGTTTGCAAGACCTATTGTCATGATTGACTTTGAAACATCAGGGATGAGTCCGGAGCAGGGCGGGCGCGTCACTGAAGTGGCCGCTTTAAGAATAGCTGGTGGGGAAGTTGTCGATCGCTTTGTTTCGCTCATTAATTCCAACGTACGTATCCCGTATTACATTACTGAATTGACTGGTATTACTCAATCGATGGTCGATAGAGCGCCACCGGTTTCTGAGGTCATGCCTGAGCTGTTAGACTTTATTGGAACCGATACACTGGCGGCGCATAATGCCAGTTTTGATGAGAAATTCCTCAAGGCGGAGAGCGACAGACAGGGGTTGTGGCCTGCGCATGACGGATTGGTTTGTTCGGTAAAATTGGCGCGACGGATTTTTCCAGGGATGCCAAGTTATTCGTTAAGCAAACTTGCGTCTTCGCTGGGAATCCGTTTTCAAGGAGCGGCGCACCGCGCAGAAGCAGACGCTGAAGTTGCTTCTAAGCTACTGATCTATGTTGCTCAACAAATTTCCGAGCGGTATGCTGCGGAGACTGTGGACCCGCAACTATTGATTGAAATAAATAAAATGAGTGCTGCAAAGGTGCCGTCTTTTCTAAAAAAGCAGTTTCAGTGCCAAGATTTACACAAAACGCAAAAAAAGGTGGGAACAGTGCAAAAATTTCGACATTACAAAGGTGGCGTTTACGAATTGGTGTGCGAGGCCACCCAAGAGTCTGACCTTAGTCCTGTCATTGTTTATCGCTCACACAACGGTACTGTCTGGACTCGTCCCAAAGACGTTTTTTTTGAAATGGTTGAAGTTGATGGTGTGCGCGTGCCGAGGTTTGCACCGATAGAGATAGAATAGTCAGCGCTAGCTATAAATATTTAAATACGGAACTGATTTTACAATATTCACTTAAAAATAATAAATCCGACAGGAGACATGCATGTCCACCAATTTAAAAGTAAACGGAAAATCCGTAACCTGCCAATCTGAAGCTGACACGCCATTATTGTGGGTGATACGCGATGAATTAGGTTTAACTGGCACCAAATTTGGTTGTGGCGCTGCTTTGTGTGGCGCGTGTACTGTGCATGTTGACGGTAATCCCGTTCGTTCTTGTCAGATCCCGTTAGCTAGCGTTGCAGATAAAAATGTTGCCACGATCGAGTCACTTTCAGCGGATGCCAGTCATGCTTTGCAGCGAGCGTGGATCGCCCATGATGTTCCGCAATGTGGTTATTGTCAGTCAGGACAGCTAATGAGTGCCGCCGCATTGCTGGCTATAAATAAACATCCTAGCGATGAAGATATTGACAATGCAATGAGTGGAAATCTCTGCCGTTGTGGTACTTATTCCCGGATCAAATCGGCGATTAAGGCCGCTGCCGCAGAAGTCCGTCAATCTGCTTAAGTGCCTCAGATCGCGCATTAATAAGTTTCGCCGCATATTTTTACAGTTAATCCTATGCATTAGCCGCAGAATTAAGCAATTCTGCGGCTAATTCCTTGTCTTGTTTGTTGATCGTGCTTATTTGTCGTGCTGATTTCGCGTAAAATCGCATTCAAGATTAATTAGGCAGGAGATATGCATGAGTATTAAATCGGATAAATGGATACGTCGCATGGCGGAGTCAACGGGTATGATAGAACCGTTCGAGCCTGGACAAGTGCGCGAGCAAGATGGTCAGCGTATTGTGAGCTACGGTACGTCTTCGTATGGGTACGATATTCGCTGCGCAGATGAGTTCAAAATCTTCACGAACATCAATAGCACTATCGTTGATCCAAAAAATTTCGATGAGAAATCCTTTGTCGACTTTAAAGGCGACGTTTGCATCATTCCACCAAATTCATTCGCGCTGGCGCGCACAATGGAATATTTCCGCATTCCACGCAGCGTGTTAACCATTTGCCTTGGCAAGTCCACTTATGCTCGTTGCGGTATCATCGTCAACGTCACGCCATTTGAACCTGAGTGGGAAGGCTATGTGACGTTGGAATTTTCCAATACGACACCATTACCAGCGAAAATTTATGCTGGCGAAGGCTGCGCGCAAGTTTTGTTCTTTGAAAGTGATGAGGTGTGCGAAACTTCATATAAGGATCGTGGCGGTAAATACCAGGGGCAGCACGGCGTTACGTTACCAAAAACCTGATTTATTTGACAGTAAATACAAAGAGCCCCACGTCGATCGCTTGGTAATTTGTTAAGTGATCAATCAGGGGCTCTTTATATTTTGGGCCCGATTTAAAAAAAGCTCCAGCGTCAGGCTGGAGCTTTTTTGCAGGGAAAACTAAGATTTATTTAGTACCGAACAAACGGTCACCAGCATCTCCCAACCCAGGAACAATATAACCGTGTTCATTTAAGCATTGGTCTATCGACGCGGTAATAATAGGTACGTCAGGGTGTGCATTTTGCATGACTTTGATGCCTTCAGGTGCGGCGAGCAAGCAAACAAATTTGATACTTGTTGCGCCACCCAATTTGAGGCGTGCAATTGCGGCAGCAGCAGAGTTGCCCGTTGCCAGCATAGGGTCAACCACAATCACCAGGCGTTCAGCGATATCTTCTGGTACTTTGTAATAGTATTCAACTGGTTCCAGGGTTGCTGGGTCACGGTACAAACCGATATGGCCGACACGGGCGTTTGGCAATAAATCCAACATGCCATCCAAAATGCCATTGCCTGCACGTAATACTGAAATCACACACAATTTTTTGCCGCTGATGGTCGGCGCGTCAATAGTTTGAATCGGTGTTTCGATCTTTGTAAATTCGATAGGCAGATCACGCGTCACTTCATAGGCCAGCATCTGGCTGATTTCACGTAATAAGCGGCGGAAATTGTCGGTTGGCGTATCTTTGCTGCGCATTAAGGACAGTTTGTGTTGTACCAACGGGTGTTTTATTTCTGTGACTAATTCATTCAAGATATTTCTCCAGCTAAATTTGAAGTGACCGCTATTTTACGTCTCCTAGCTAAGTTGTGGGGCTGTTTGCTTTTGAATAAGCGCGAATAGAGGGGTTTTTCTTCCTTTGCTTGCAGGATTGTTTGTTTTTTCTTCATTGATAATTAAGGGTAAGAAGTTCCGAAATGGCTAGGCCGGCTATTTTGGGGAACGGCTACCAAATCAGGAGTGAAGTATGGACAGCAATCAGACATTGTTAAACAAATTTTCTTTGGGAGGATTCTCTCTCGATCGCCTCGCCGATCAGAAAGAAGATTTCTCGTCTTCTCCTGATGCGCTTGAGTCGAATTCCCGGATAGACGTTAAAGGCATTCGCGAAGCCATTGCGCGTGTAGAAGCTGAAGCACGTGCAACCGTTGCTGCAGAAACCCGCCTTAAAGCAGAAACCCAAGCGCGTATGCTGGCTGAGTCGCGCGCGCAGGTTGAAGCAGAAACTGCAGAATTAGCTCAGAAAAAGCTTCAAATAGAACAAGAAGCTGTGCAAAGCAGTCAAGCTAGATTGCTTGCTGAGAAACAATCCCAAACTGCCAGCGTGGCTCGTATCGCCGCCAATGAGCAAGAAACACGCGACTTACAAGAACGCGCCGAAATGGAAAGCCGTGCCCGAGCACAATCTGAGCAGCGTCAAAAATTAGAACAAGAAGCAAAAGCGCGTGCCGAGCTGCAATTTAAAGCAGAGCAAGAAATCACCGCCAAGGCACAAGCGGCCGCTGTTAAATTAAGTAAGCAGACAGAAACTGCACGCTCATGGGCGGCAGAACGGGTCGCTGCGTCCGAAGACGCTCGTCAGCAAGCAGTGGAGCGCGCTCGTGCTGACGCACGTATTGCTGAATTAGCGCGTGAACGTGAACGTCGTGAGCGTGAAGCGCGCGAAACCGCCGAAGCACTGGTTAAAGTTCGTAGCGAAAGCTTACAAGTCAGTAAAGAACGCGAACAGGCCGATGCAATGGCGCTGGAATTTGCACTCAACCGTGCACCGATAGAAGCCCGTGCCCGTGAGGATGCTCTGGCCCGCGTAGCGATAGAACAAGAACAAGATGCGATCGCCCAGGCGCGCATGGAATCTGAACGTCGTGCCGCCGAAGCAATTCAACTGCGCATGCAGGCGGAACAAGAATTGCATGTAGCTGCGACCCGCCGTGAACAAGCCGAATTAGCAGCGGCAGCTACTGCCCAGGCAAGACGTGAAGCTGAAGATAAAATTCGCCAGGTTACTGAATCACGTATTCGTGCCGAACGTGAATTGCAATCCACAGCAATGAGCCGCATAGAAAACGAACAGCAAGCGGACGCGCAAGCGCGCGCACGCATGCAAGCCGAAGCCGAGGCGGCGGAAGAAGCACGTCAGCGTCGTATCGCCGATCAGGAGGCAACCGATATTGCACGTCAGCGTGCGGCGGAAGAGCAACGCGCTGCTAAGCTCGCAAAAGAAAGAATTGAGATCGAAAAAGTCGCGATTGAAGCGGCGCGCCAGCAAGCCGATGCAGAACAACAAGCATTGAGTGCTAGTGCGTTCCAGGCTGAACTCTTAAAACGCGCCAATATCGCTTCTGAATTGAAGGCAAAACGTGCACAAGAACTCACCCAGGTTGAGCAAAAGCGTGCCGAAGCAGAACAAAAAGCGGCTGCTGCCTTAGAAGAAAAGCTTCAGGCAGAGCGTCAAAGAACTGAAGAAGCGGAGGCACGTGCCAAAGCCGATCAAACTCATGCTGAACTCATGCGTATGCAAGAGGCCGCCGAACGTGCAGCGCGTATTGCCCAGGAAACTGAGTGTGCAGCAGAAAAAATTGCTTTAGAGCAAGCAATGGAGCAAGCCGACCTGCAACAAAAAATGGCCGAAGCAACGGTCAAACGGAGCAGGGATGTGACTGAACTGCTGCGCGTGCAACAGCAACGCGCTCAAGATGAGGCGAAAGCGATGGAGATCCTGGACGAAAAACTCGACGTTGAACGTCGTCGTGCTGACGCAGTTCAGCAAATGCTCAAAACGGCCGAGGAAAAGCTGGCACTGGAGCAGGCTGCACAGCTAGAAGCTGAGAACAAAAAGCGTGTTGAGGAGCAAATGAAAGCCATCGCGCAAGCCAAAGAACAGGCGGAACGCGAGCAAAGAATCGCGCTTGAAATGGCTGCAAAGGCTGAAAAAGAAGCCTTAGAACAGGCAGAAATTCAAAAAGAAATGCAACTCAAAGCAGCTTCCATGGCGGAGCTCAAAAGCCGCCAGGCGCTGGAAATGACCCGTGCAGAGCAGGTAAGAAATGAAGCCGAAAAGCAAGCTATTCGTGCAGCACAAGAAAAACTGGAAGCGGAACGCGCCACTGCTGAACAGGTCATTGCACGTGCGCACGCTGATCGCGAGCATGTGAATGTATTGCAAGCACGTCAGCAGCAAGAAGCGGAAACCAGAACAACTCGTCTGGCCTTAATTCAGGCAGAACAGACACGTCTGCAAAAAATGCAAGAGCATGCCGAGCTGCAAAAGCAGGCAGCGCAAGCGGCTCAAGAGAAAGTTTTGGAAGCAGAAGAGCTTGGTAAAACATTGAAATTGCGTGCGGAGTCCGAGCAAACGGCATTAACTTCTATTCGCGAGAAACTCGAAGCTGAGAAGCAATTGACAGCGGAGTTGCAAGCAAAAGCCAAAGTAGAAGAAGAACAACGTAATCAACATCTGACCTTGCTTGAAACTGAACGTAATTTGCGTGTTGCGACTGAGCTCAAGTTGGCTGAAGAGAAAAAATTAAGCGAAGAAAACGCGGCACAGGCGAAAGCTGAACAACTCGCTGCCGAAGCAGCTGCGGCCAGGGTTAAAGCAGCAGCCCAATTGACTCGCTTGGAACAAGAAAAGGCACAATCTCAACAGCAAGCAGCATTAGCGCTGGAGCAGCAAGCCAAGTTAGAACAAGAAAAAGCAGTAGCTCAAAAAATAGCTACCCAAGCCGCCGCTGAGAAATTAGCAGCAGAAAAAATCGCCCACGCCGCTGCTCAGGCCACTGCTCAGGCTGAGCAAGAGCAAGCAATTGCAGCATCTGCTCGCGCTCGTGCAGAACAAGAGGCGAGTGAAATGGCAGCGGCAAAACTGGAGGCAGAAAGAGCACTGCAAGCGCAAGCGCAGGCCTACGCCGCTAGCCAGCACAAAGCACATCAATTAGTAGTTGAAAAAAATCGGCGTATCGCTGAGTTAGAGCAAGTTGTTTTGCAACGTGTTGCAGATGATGCTGCGTTATTGGAAACGACAGAACAGAAACTTTCTGCTGAAAAAAGAGTTCAGCAAGAAGTAGAGAGTCGTTTGTGTAGCGAAACGCAGGCAAAAGAATTTGCTGAGGCAAACGCACATGCAGAACATGTTGCGCGCCTCGCTGCTGATGCGACGCTTGCTGCACAGCGTGCGTTGCATCAAGAGCTGGCGGCGCATGTGGATGCACAAAAATTGATGGCAGAATTGGCAAGCCAACGATTGCAACAAGAGCAGCAATTGCGTGCTGCGCAAGAAGAGCGTAATCAAGCAGAACAAGCCTTGATTGCTATGCTGGCTGAAAAGCAACAAGCCGAAGCGAACGCAATCGAGGCTGCACAAGCCCGCCTGGCTGTTGAGCAAGAACATGTCGCCTTAATTTATGCTCGTCATCAAAGCGATGAGGAAGCGAGATTAGCAGTGGTCGCGTTGAATTCGGCAGAAAAACAATGGCTTGCAAAATCCGCTGAAGAGGCATTGATCAAACGTGAAGCCGCAGCAGCGCTCGAACAAAAAACATCTTTATTGCTTGAGTCTAGCCGTGCTGAACAGCAGCGCTTGGCGCTTGAGCAGCAATTAAGTATCGAACTCGATGCGAAACTTCATTCTGAATTGCAGGCACAATCCGCTGTTCAGCAAAGATTAGAGGCAGAGCAGGCATTGGCTAAAGTTGTTGCAGAGCGTACCGAGCAAGAACAATTGGCGAATGCCGCCGCGCAACAACAATTAGCAACCGAACAGACGATTTTTGTGAAATCGCAGGAACACGCTGAAGCACAGCGCTTGGCAGCTAATGCAATGGAAGAAAAATTGCGTGAAACTGAAGCCTTAGCGGTTTTGGAAAATCGTCGTGCGGCAGCGGCTTTAGAAGAGTTAAGTGCTGTTCAGCAGAAAATTGTGGCTGAGCAAAAAGCGCTGACAGAAGCGGAGCAGCGCCAGCAGGCGGAGCAGGAATATTTGCAATTAGCCGACATTCGCGCACAGGCTGAGCAGGACGCGAATGTTGCCATGCAGATGAAACTGAATGCTGAAAAAGAAGCGACAGAATTGGCATTGATGCATGCCGCAGCACAAATTGAAGCTTCAGAATTGGCCCAAACGAAAGCAAATGAATTACTTTCATTGCAACAATTAGAGCTGCAGAATGCTGAGCTTGCACAGCGTGAAATCACGGCATTGGAGCAACAAAAACAGCGCGAGCAAGAAACTTTGCGTTTAAAACAGCAGGCCTTGCAGGCGATTGAAGAAAAAATGGATGCAGAAGTATTGCTGCTTAAAGCATCCGAAGATCGTTTGCACGTAGAGGCTGAACTTGCTTCACAGAGCAAGGAGCGCGCCCGTCTGGCTGTCGAAGCTGCTGCGTTCGAGCAAGAAAAATTAGCACTCGAACAGTCGTTAAATATCGCCACAATGGCGCAGATAGAGCAGGCACAACAAGCAATTACCGCCATGAACGAACGCATTGCCCAAGAGCAGGCGCTTGCGGAATTGGAAGCACAGCGATTCGCAATTGAACAAAAGTTAGCTCAAGATGTCGCCTTGCGTATTCAGGCTGAACAAACATTGCTGGCTGATTTGGCTCTACAGGAAGAACAAGAGGCCGCTTTTGCTGATACGTTGTTGCAACGTCGCGCGGAGCAAGCGGCTGCTAAACATGCACTTGAGCAAGCTCAGGAGAAATTGCAACATCAGGCAATGACAATGTCGGAAGAAGATTTGCAGCAACAAGCTCTGCAAGATCAGTTGCAAAAGCAGTTGCAAGAGCAAATTCGCCTGCTTCAAGAACAGCAATCGGTTGAAACTGAAAATTTAAAACAGCTCGCTCTCGAACAAGAATGTGCGTTGCAAGCCGAGGCAGAACAAGTGCGCTTGAAGCTTGAGGCTGAGCGTCAACAGGCAGAAAATGTGGCGAATGAATTGATCGCCAAATTGCGTCAAAAGCAGCAACTGACACAAGAATGGCGCATGCAAGTTCAGCAAATATTGGCTAACGCTCCTGTTGCTGTGGAAGATATCGATGTTCTGGCTGAGTCTGAAATGGTACAAGTTCAGGAGCGTTTCCGCTTCCGTATGCGTCCATCAGTACTTGCCGGCTTAATGATGTGTGCTGGTGTTGTTGGCGCAGTAGGGTTTGCAGGTTTTGGTGGCTACCTACCAGTCTCTTCCGCGTTTGCAGTGAATGTACCAGCTCAGGTTCAACGTGCGCACGTTGTTGTTGCCCCCTCAAAGGTCAACGCAAATATGCAATTGAGTTATGAACTGGCCGCGCCAGTGCAAGTAAAAAAAGCTGAAGTGCAAAAGTCAACCGATGAAAAATCAGTCAAAGGTAATGTAAACGAAAAAAGTAAATCAGAAGTTCAAATTGCTCTGGCTGGCTCAAAATAAACTACAACTAATGCGATCAAAGTAGGGTAAGAATAAAATCCCGTTATCGAGTCTGATAACGGGATTTTTTTTCGAATATGTTTTGAAATTTGTTGGCGCTTGCTGAAGTTTTTTGAGGCTGTTTTTAGACTCTACTTGAATTTGATTTCAGGAAAAATCATGACGGCAACGAAGCCTTTATAGTCGTGATTGTAAATGCGCATTCGACCGCGATGTCGGCGTACGATGCGGTCGACAATAGCGAGTCCGAGACCAGATCCGTTTGCTTGACTACGTGACGCGTCGGCGCGCGTGAATGGCTTGAGAAGTTTGGTGAGATCATCACTCTTTGCACCTTCGCCATAGTCGCGGAAGCTCACCAGAACGCCTTGCTTTTTGCCTTTATTTTTAAGGCTGCACTGTATTTCGATGACGGTATTTAGATTGTCAGGATTTTTGCCATAGCGGCACGAATTTTCTATCAGATTGCTAAACATGCGCCGCAATTCAGTGGTGTTGCCAGAAATTATCTGGCCAGGTGCAATCGATGAATGGATGTGCAAGTAATTAACGCGGGAATACTCGTGGATTACTTGTTCCAGTAATGCGCTAATGTCAATCATGTCGAAGCGCAGACTATCAATCGGTTTTGCGTAATCCAAAAATTGGCTGATGATGGCATCCATTTGTGCCAGATCAGACTGCATTCCCGTGCGTGCCTGATCATCGAGTACTGCCATTTCGACCTCTAGTTGCATACGAGCCAAGGGTGTTCTCAGATCATGGGAAATACCCGCAAGAATGATGGTGCGATCGGTTTCAATCCTGGCCAGATCTTCTACCATATTATTAAAACTGGCATTTGTTTCGCGTATTTCTTTCGGGCCTATCTCAGGCAGTGGTTGCGGTTGCTTGCCTTGCGCCAAAAGTCGCGCTGCGTTCGTTAAGCGAGATAATGGATCGTTGATTAATTTGGATATAATTGCGGCGCCGAGCAGGGTAAAAATCAGTGTTGCTGAAGCCCAGCTAATGATTGGTAGGGTAAACGGTGGATCTAAGCGATCTTCTTCAAGTCGCAGCCAATATTGGTCGCCTTCAATATCAAAGCTGACCCAAAAACCTTCTATTCCGTTGACTGATTTGGCAAAACGCGTTTCTTTGCCCATCTGAATTTTCATCAAATAGCTTAGCTCAGAAAAAAAAGCGCTAGTTTCTGGTGGGTCGGTTTTATCACCTTCATTTAAGGTGTAAATTCGTATGCCTTCGTTGTTTGCCAGATCGAGTAATAATTCTTTTCGTCGTTCAGGTGCCGAATGTGTGAGTGCGGCGCGAGTAATGGTGACGATGGATGTTATCTGTGTGGTAAGTTGTTGTGCGCGAGGGTAGCGCTCTAAAGTCCGGAAGCTCATAAACCAGACAGTCATGCTGGCCATCACAAGTGCAGCCAGCATGAAAAAAGTGCGCCAAAACAGACCGCTGCGTAGCCATTCAAGACTATTTAAATAGGAACGCATTTGCATCTGAAACCCGACGTTTAAGTTTTTTGTCCGTCAGGAATAAAGACGTAGCCGAGCCCCCACACCGTTTGAATGTATAAAGGATTTGATGGATCGGGTTCTATCAGTTTTCGCAAGCGAGAAATTTGAACGTCCAGACTCCGGTCGAATACTTCATATTCTCGACCACGTGCTAGTTCCATGAGTTTTTCTCTGGATAATGGCTGGCGTGCGTGACGGGCAAACACCTTGAGTACAGAAAACTCCCCTGTCGTTAAAGACACCATCTCATTCTTTTTCTTGAGAGTACGTGTACTTAAATCGAGGGTAAACTCGCCGAATGTGAACGTCTGCGGGCCTTCGGAGGGTGCGCCGGGTAGTTCATCCGGCACTTTCCTCCGTAACACTGCGTTGATTCTTGCAACTAATTCTCTTGGATTAAATGGTTTAGGTAAATAGTCGTCAGCGCCCATTTCCAATCCAATAATGCGATCAACTTCTTCGCCTTTAGCAGTCAGCATAATGATAGGTGTACGGTCGCCAGCGCCGCGCAAGCGTCGACAGATTGCTAAACCGTCCTCGCCGGGGAGCATTAAATCCAACACAAGCATGTCGTAGCGCTCTCTCATCCAGAACTTGTTCATGGCTTGAGCATTCTCCGCGCCGACTACCTGAAATCCTTGTTCGGTCAGATAGCGACGTAGGAGTTCGCGCAAACGCAAATCATCGTCTACAACTAGGATTTTTGCTTTTGGGGAACTGCTAGCGGCAGTTGAAGGGGTGTCAGTAGTGGAATGATGAGTGTTCATATGAATATCTTACTGGCATCGTCCGTGCTTGGAAACCTGTTAATTGCTAGACTTACACACTGTTACATATTTTTCGATTTGTGAAAGATCAATTTAAGATGCGTGATTTAGACTCTTTCATTAGGCGAAACGTTTTATTTGAGTTCCTCATCTTACCTTGCTTAACGATTTTACTCATTATTTATTGCTCTGCTGCACTTGTGTATCTAACTCTTGCATATACATAGGTAATATATTAACGAGTGGTATTTCTTTTTTAGTGGTGTGCGGTCAGCATTCTTCGGGTGTTTTTTCTTAGAATCTAGTGATGACGTAATGAATTTGCCTTCAGCCAGAATTCTTATTCTGCTAACAACTATCTTATTTTTCAACTCAGCCTATGCTCAAGAGAGTGGCTTTCGTGCGTCTGTATTGCTTAATAATAAAGAGTTAAGGGGATGGGTGCACTCTGACGTCAGGAGCGCTAGGACTCGTTTTTTTTCTTCAAGAGAGTTTGGCGGGAGCTTCTTCCTTAGAGCTGGAGGTAAATCAACAGCAAATTCCCCGCAAAACGTCAAGCCTAAAGAGAAAAAAAGCAAATTGACGCCAGAGGAGCGTCGCGCGCTGCGTCAGCAGGTGCGCGACGTTGAGCAAGAATTACATCCACCTAAAAAATAAATTTGGTATGGATCGATATCCATTGAGTCTTAACGGCGGTGTTGTTTCATGATCTTCTGTTGTTCGCGCTGCCAGTCTCTCTCTTTTTCTGTATCGCGCTTGTCATGTTGTTTTTTACCCTTGGCAAGGCCGATCTGACATTTGATGCGGCCTTTAACGAAGTGCATATTCAGTGGCACCATGGTGTAGCCAGAACGCTCTACTTTACCAATCAGCTTACTGATTTCTGCTGCATGGAGTAATAACTTCCGAGTTCGCACGGAATCTGGATGGATGTGTGTTGATGCAGTCGGAAGGGCGCCGATGTGGGCGCCAAACAAGAAAATTTCACCATCGCGGACGATGACGTAAGCTTCTTTAAGTTGCAGTCGGCCTGCGCGTATAGCTTTGACCTCCCAGCCTTGTAGCACGACTCCAGCTTCGAATTGTTCCTCGATAAAGTAGTCGTGGAAGGCTTTTTTGTTATCAGCGATGCTCATTAGATGAAAATAGGTTACTTTTCCTTATCAATTTCCTCCAGGAGGATTTCGATGCGGGGATGACTCGGTTAAAATGCGAACTTGTGATTCTACCAAATGGTTACCCTGGATGGCAGTCGTACATAAAACAGTTTTTATTGGTTATAGCGCAGCGCAAATGTTTGCATTGGTGGAGCGCGTCGAAAATTACCCGGACTTTTTGCCTTGGTGTGGTGAGGTTAAGCTTCTCGAACGTACGGAAAGTGACCTGACGGCAACGCTTTCAATTAATTATCACGGCATAAAGCAAAGTTTTACGACTAAAAATATAAATCAAGCACCACATTCTATGCAAATGAATCTGGTGGAGGGGCCATTTAAACAATTAAGCGGTCGTTGGCAATTTATCGAATTGCGTGCTGATGCTTGTAAGATAGAGTTTGATCTGAATTACGAATTTTCAAGTAAATTATTGGAACATTTGATTGGCCCCGTTTTTAGTAAAATAGCAAACAGCTTTGTCGATGCGTTTTGCGCGAGGGCGGAAGCAATCTATGCAGAATAACGAAATGATATCAGTTCAGGTGTGCTATTCAGATGGCGCAGGAGTCATTTTGTTAGAGGTTCGCGTGCCTTTGGGTTCTACACTACTTCATGCCATTGAATATAGTGGTATCTTGAAACAATTACCTGAGATTAATCTGGCAACCCAAAAAGTTGGGGTTTTTGGTAAGTTGAAGTCATTGGACTCGCACTTGCATCCCAACGATAGGATAGAAATTTATCGTCCTTTGCTTGCAGATCCGATGGAGGCGCGTCGCCGCCGCGCCGTAAAAAATGGGCGATAGTCAGAATAGATAATCCGATTATTTAACAACCTAAACCGGCTTTTTTGGTGTCAGCAAGCTCTTTTTCACGCTGCTCATCCGTTAGATAGTTGCGTTCACCATTTTTATCTGTGGCAGTAACGCGTGCGCCAGATTCTAGTGTTTTCTGATACGACTTAACCCGTTCACAGTTTTTGCTTTTGTCGTTAGCAGCTTGCTGTGCTTCTGCCGCTTTTTTATCTTTTTCTGCTTGTTCAGCTTTGCGTTTGTTGTAGTCCTCGTTTCGGCTGGCAATAGAATCAGTTTTCTGGCGAGGTGTATCAGCAGCCTTGCTGGAACTTGAGGCATCGCCAGTGTCCGTATTGCTATCGATCAGATTTTTGCCTTTCAAAATACGATTTTTGGGAACGGAAGATGGTGGCGGGGTATCTGAAAACTGCTTATTCCCATGTTCGTCGACCCATACGTATTGGGCGCAAGCCGAAGCGCAGGCAAAGAAAGTGCTGAGTAAAGCGAGAATTGTGCGTTGCTTAAGCATGTTGTTCTCTCGATGGTTATGAATAATGGATGAAAAGATGCAAGAGTTTTACACGTAGCGAGACGAGTTCGCAAGTTTTCTGTATAATTTGCTTTTGCGCCTATAGGAAATGCTATGCGTTTACTTCAAAAAGCACTCACATTCGATGACGTGCTCCTCGTTCCGGCATATTCGGACATCCTCCCGAAAGACACTTCGCTTGCTACAAAGTTAACACGTGATATTCATTTAAATATCCCTTTAATTTCTGCGGCCATGGATACTGTCACTGAAGCACGGCTTGCAATTGCCATGGCTCAGGAAGGTGGAATCGGTATTATTCATAAAAATATGACAGCTAAAGAGCAGGCTCGCGAAGTGGCGAAGGTCAAGCGCTTTGAGTCTGGTGTGTTACGTGATCCGATCACTATTCCACCAAGCATGAAAATCCGCGAAGTGATCGCTTTATCTCAACAATATGGAATCAGTGGCTTTCCTGTCGTTGAAGGCAACGTTGTGGTCGGTATTATTACCAACCGCGATTTGCGCTTCGAAGAAGAGTTGGATGCTGAGGCTCGTGCCAAAATGACACCGCGTGATAAATTAGTCTACGTTGACGAATCGGCTGATTTGTCCGAGGCGAAGCGTTTGATGAATAAGCACCGTCTTGAGCGTGTACTGGTCGTCAATGCGGCGTTTGAATTGCGTGGTTTGATTACAGTTAAAGATATTCAAAAATCGACTGAACATCCTTTTGCATCGAAAGACCAATTGGGTAAATTGCGGGTTGGAGCAGCCGTTGGTGTTGGTGTAGATAATGAAGAGCGTGTCGATTTGCTGTCGAAAGCTGGCGTTGATGTGATCGTTGTTGATACCGCCCATGGCCACTCTAAAGGTGTTCTGGATCGCGTTCGCTGGGTTAAAGATAATTATCCGCACATTCAGGTGATCGGTGGCAATATTGCTACTGCTGCCGCGGCATTGGCATTGGTTGAGCATGGTGCCGATGCGGTTAAGGTTGGTATTGGTCCTGGTTCTATTTGTACTACACGTATCGTGGCCGGTGTTGGTGTTCCGCAGATTTCTGCAATCGCTAACGTGGCAAATGCACTTAAGGGTACTGGTGTTCCTTGTATCGCGGATGGTGGGGTACGTTTCTCTGGTGACGTATCGAAGGCATTGGCGGCTGGTGCATCTACTGTGATGATGGGTAGTATGTTTGCTGGTACCGAAGAAGCACCTGGTGAAGTCATTTTGTTCCAGGGTCGTAGCTATAAATCTTACCGTGGTATGGGTAGTCTCGGCGCGATGGCGGATGGTTCTGCTGATCGTTATTTCCAGGATTCTGCCAATAATGCCGACAAGCTGGTGCCAGAAGGGATCGAAGGGCGCGTTCCTTACAAAGGTAGCGTTTTGGCGATTCTATATCAATTGGTTGGTGGTGTTCGTTCGTCGATGGGCTATTGTGGTTGCGCTTCTATCGACGATTTGCATACGAAGGCAGAATTTGTTGAAATTACTTCTGCTGGTATGCGCGAATCACATGTGCATGACGTTCAGATTACGAAGGAAGCGCCAAATTACCGTGCTGACTAACATTAGCTAGCTTTGCCGGGGGTACTGCATGACGACAAGTCTGGAAGGATTCAACGCTACGACATCATTGGTGGTTAATACCGGTTTTGAACGGATGTTGACTGAAAAATTTGATGTAAAAATTGGTCGTTTTGAGCGATTGGGGTTGCAGTTATTCTCGGTGGCAAATTGTTTCGTTACCTTTGGGCATGTGAGTGGTAGATCCGGCGGTAGTGGTCGCTCCATTACTGAAATGGAGGCGAGCTTTTCAGACAGTCTTCCTTTGTCTGATGAGTTTTTAGTCATTTCTGATCTTAGTGCGCATTCGTTGTTGGCGGAGCATAGGCACGTGATGGGCGACCCGTTTATCCGTTTTTATGTTTCATACCCAATCTATGGGCAAGACGCGAAATTGGTCGGTTGCATCAGGCTGTTAGATTATCAAACACGAGAGCTGACGGAAAATCAGCATTTGTTGTTGGCTGATTTTGCAACCATTATCGAGCGCGAGCTAGCACTTGGTGTAATTTATCAAAATCAAATCGAGCTGGTTAAACAAAATAGAAATTTAAAACGAGAGTCATTGATTGACCCTCTGTTGGGAACGTGGAATAAAGTTGCGATAGCCCGTTCGTTGAAGATTGAGATGGAACGGTGCAGTAAGGCACAAAAGCCGCTTTCGCTCTTATTCGTCTATCCTGATCAAATTGATGATTTGCGTGCAGTTCACGGTGCAGCATTGAGTGATCAGTTGTTAATTCGTACTGTCAGCCGGATCAGATCTTGTATTCGTCCGTTTGATGCCTTGGGACGGTTTGGCAGTGATCAATTGTTGATCGTTTTGCCTGGAGCATCACACCTTGTTGTCATGGCTGTGACGGAGCGGATCAGGTTGGCAATTATGACGCATCCAGAATTGGTAGAAAACGTAGAAACAACAATGACGATTTGCGCAGGTGTAGTGTCAACCGACACATATCCTGATGCAGATCCTGAACTATTAATCAGCTTAGCTGAAAAAGCCCTGCTATCTGCAAGGAGTGCGGGAAACAATACTGTTGTGCAGGCTATGCCCGGGCAACCTGACCTGATAATTTGAATTATGCATTCTAAAATCCTTATCCTCGACTTTGGTTCACAAGTCACGCAATTGATCGCCCGCCGCGTCCGTGATGCTGGTGTGTTTTCCGAAGTGCACCCGTATGACGTCAGTGATGAATTCATCCGCGAGTATGGCGCATCAGGCATTATCCTGTCCGGTGGCCCGAATAGTGTGACAGAAGGCGATACTCCACGTGCACCAATGGCGGTCTTTGACGCTGGGGTTCCTGTTCTTGGGATTTGCTATGGCATGCAAACCATGGCGGAGCAGCTTGGTGGTAAAGTAGAAAATGGCCTGGTCCGCGAATTTGGCTATGCTGAAGTGCGCGCACGCAGCCACACAGCCTTATTGAACGGCATCAACGATTTCGTGACACCAGAAGGTCATGGCATGTTGAAGGTCTGGATGAGCCATGGCGACAAAGTGAATGAAATGCCGCCAGGATTTAAATTAATGGCATCAACAGACAATTGTCCGATCGCTGCGATGGCGGACGAAGAGCGCCGTTTTTACGCGGTGCAGTTCCACCCGGAAGTGACGCACACAGTGCAGGGCGAGGCCATTATAAGCCGTTTTGTGCACGAAATTTGTGGCTGTAAATCTGACTGGAACATGCCAGACTATATCGCCGAAGCCGTTGCTTCAATCCGCGAGCAAGTTGGGACAGACGAAGTGATTCTTGGCTTGTCGGGTGGTGTTGATAGTAGTGTTGCTGCTGCATTGATCCATCGCGCAATTGGCGATCAACTGACTTGCGTCTTTGTAGATCATGGTCTGTTGCGTCTCGATGAAGGCAAAATGGTCATGGAGATGTTCGGTAAAAACCTGGGCGTTAAAGTAATACACGTTGATGCGACAGCGCAATTTATGGGGCATCTTGAAGGAGTGACCGATCCTGAAGCAAAACGTAAAATCATCGGCCGTGAATTTGTCGAAGTATTTCAGGCTGAATCAGCCAAACTCAGCAATGCAAAATGGCTGGCACAAGGCACGATTTACCCTGACGTCATCGAGAGTGCTGGTAAAGGCAAAAAAGGGTCACACACCATCAAGAGCCATCACAACGTCGGTGGTCTGCCAGACACCTTGAATCTGAAATTGTTAGAGCCTTTGCGTGAACTGTTTAAAGATGAAGTACGTAAGCTCGGCGTAGCACTTGGTCTGCCACACGGCATGGTGTATCGCCATCCTTTCCCTGGTCCTGGCCTCGGTGTGCGCATCCTCGGTGAAGTCAAAAAAGAATTTGCCGATTTGCTGCGCAAAGCAGATGCGATTTTCATCGAAGAACTGCGTAATAACTTCGTTGATCAAAATGCAGAAAAGCCAGTCAGCTGGTATGACGCCACAAGCCAGGCATTTGCCGTATTCTTACCAGTCAAATCTGTTGGCGTAATGGGTGATGGCCGCACTTACGACTACGTTGTGGCGTTGCGCGCTGTACAAACGCAAGATTTCATGACTGCACACTGGGCGCATCTGCCGCATGAATTGTTAGGCAAAGTCTCTAACCGTATCATCAATGAAGTACGCGGCATTAACCGCGTGGTGTACGACATCTCTGGTAAGCCGCCTGCGACGATTGAGTGGGAATGAGACTGTTTTTTAACCGCTTGATTTAATTGGTTTTGCTAAATGCCATTGATGATTATTTTAAGGTCATCAATGGCATTTTTCATGGCATAGTGTCGTTACTGAATCGAATATATAGCAGATACCGTGTGACCGTTTCGGCATACGCCATGGTAACGACAACCGATTGCATTGCAATGCTTGTGTTGATGCCATCGATGTCCGCTTTCGACACCAACCGGATGTTGGTAATGGCATTGAAACCCGTCGGCAGTTGAGTATTATATTTTTTTGATAGGACGCTTATGGCATCCCTGCCTTTTAGTCTTTGGTTATTCTTTGGCTTTGCAGCATTAGCTTATCTGGCGGCCCCCCCATTTTTGAAAGCACTGAAGATCCAATTGCCGTCGACCTTTGAACAATTAGGCGAACCAAGTTTTGGCACCATATTTTCGCGTGATCCTAATAGCAGGGGAAGCTCACACCAAAGTATGCCTGCTATGCCAATTCAGGCTAGCAAAGATAAAAAAATATTTAACGCGTGATTTTCGAAGCGCGATTTGTGGCAAGCTTTATCTTATTTTTTACATTGAATGAAAGTCAACCATGGTTAGACGCCACATTGTGCCAATTGTGTGTACTTCGCTACTTTGCTCGCTAGCGCACGCCGAGGCGGACGACGGTGTTGTGCCATACCGGCCCACCGTATCCAATCCGGCGCAGTTGTCGTCTCCAGGGCAGTTGGAGCTCGAATTTGGTGGACTCAGTGCTAAGACTAGTGACGTGAGTCGCGGCAGCTTACCTTACCTACTTAAACTGGCTTTTAATGAAAATTGGGGTGTGCTTTTAGGCGGCGAAGCCTTGGTTCGCAATGCCAACAACGGTGCCGTGGATCGTGGATTTGGTGATACAACCGCCACACTTAAGCGGGCATTTTTAATCAGCGAGTCCAACGCGTTGGGACTTGAATTCAATGTAAAGTCGCCCACGGCGAACACGGCAATAGGTACCGGAAAGGTGGATTACGGCATCAACGGAATTGTTAGTCATGATTTTGGCAAAATTGACATTGATCTCAACCTAAATGTGACGCACCTAGGTGGCACGGATGCTTTAGAGGGGGCTGTTCAAACCGGTTGGGCCGGATCGCTTTCCTATACCGTTGACGACAAATGGCAGTTGGACTTGGAGGTCTCAGGCACCAAACGACGCCTTGTGCCGAATACGGCACAATTTCTGGCTGCGGTGAGTCACAGCCCGACTAAACGCATGACCGTGGACATTGGTATCGTTAAAGGCTTAAATCCGTCATCGCCGGATTGGGCGATTTTCACTGGAATCGTGGTCCCAGTCACAAAATTTTGGTAGTCGCTCAATATCAGATTCTTGGTCACTAGAAAATTGACTAAACCATTCAAATACCAAACTTCTTAGCAGGATTTAATGTTGATAAGCATTGGTCGGTAATCTGATGTTTGTCACTCGCGGCCGATTTTAGACACCGATATTCCCGAACATCACGGTTGATCCCGTACGGCTGTTGACGCTCACCGGATATTGACCAGATACACTTAAGCAAATCCTTAAGACGCAATAAAATGATTCATAAACTCACACAAAAGTTACACACATCTTTTATGTCAATGCAACCATTTGATTTCATTGTATATTTTTCCAATGTAATTATTGGGTGGGAATGATTTGATGTCTGGCAACACCAGGTATTGATTGGCAGAGACACCCCAGAAGCCCGCATCGTTGCGGGCTTTTTGTGTTTGACGTGTTATGTTGATTCACGTTGGTTTAAAACTCAACCCAGTCCTTGTCAGTGTTTGCCATTTTTTCTCTTTTCTTTGGTGGCAGGGCGGGCACCATTTTGAGCTTTCTTTGATTTGGAGTGCTGGCTGGTTTAATTGCTACCGTTTTTTTTAGTTTTAGAGGTTGTTGGCTTTTGGGATTTCTATCCGGATCATGGTTGATTTTAAATGAATGCACCAGTTTTTCGAGTTCAGCGGCTTGTTCATTGAGTGATTGTGACGCTGCTGCAGCTTCTTCGACCAAAGCGGCATTTTGCTGTGTGGTTTCGTCAATTTGGGCAATTGCCATATGGATCTGATCGATGCCGCTGGTCTGTTCCTGGCTGGCATTCGTAATTTCACTAATCACAGCTGATACACGTTGGACGCTGATGACAACTTCTTGTATCGTGGCGCCAGCTTCATCTACCATCTTCGCGCCATTGGCTACTTTTTCTACGGTGTCTGAGATCAGGGTTTTAATTTCTTTGGCGGCAGTGGCGCTGCGTTGTGCCAGGTTGCGGACTTCACTGGCGACGACTGCAAAGCCGCGACCTTGTTCTCCTGCACGTGCGGCTTCAACGGCGGCATTCAACGCGAGAATATTAGTCTGGAATGCAATGCCGTCGATGACGCTAATAATGTCGACGATTTTTTTCGATGAATCATTAATCGAACCCATGGTTGCGATGACGTCGCCCACCATTTTTCCACCTTTGCCGGCGACTTCAGACGCATTGCTGGCAAGTTGATTTGCCTGGAGTGAATTCTCGGCATTTTGTTTTACGGTGCTGGTTAATTCTTCCATTGATGAGGCGGTTTCTTCCAGTGAGCTGGCTTGTAACTCAGAGCGTGACGATAATTCCATATTTCCGGTGGAAATTTCGGCTGACGCATTGGCTATTGTTTCTGCGCCGCGAGCGACTTTACCCACAATGTCAGCGAAGTTGTCGCGCATGGTTTTGATGGCATAAATGAGACTGTTCGTTTGCGCTTTACTGACATTAATTTCTACTGTCAGATCGCCAGTAGCAATCTGCGCAGCCACTTTGTTGACGTAGCTTGGTTCTGCGCCAAGTTGGCGTAACAAAGAGCGGGTGATTAAGGTGCCTATGATTGCCGCGCATCCGATGGCTGCAAACGACAATAGCAGGATGAGTGAGCGCAAATTGGCATAGGCCTCTGCCGCAGCTAATTCATCATTTTTATTTTTCTCACGTTGTAAATTGATAAATTGGTGAATGTGATCTTGCCATATGCTGGTTGCTGGATTTGCGACTTTTAATAAGAAGTCGACGCCAGCTTGTTTGTCTTGTTTTGCGAGTTCAAGAAAGTGATTATTTTTTGGTCTGGCGTCAGTCATATCCCGTTCTATGTCAGCAACGAAATCCAGACCTTTTTGATCCAGTGGCATTTTCTTTAAATCGGCAAACGCTTTGTTATATTCTTCTCTGGCAGCACCGATTTTGGGAAATTCGTGATCGTAGGTGGCCTGATCAGAAATCAGTGCCATTGATCTGATGACGCGTGACACAACATGAACAGAATTGGACATGTCTTCAAGTAATGCCATTTTGACGGCATTGACTTCAGTGACATGTTTTAATTTATCGTTGGTGACTGACATTCCATAAAGTCCGAGGGCTGAAATGATCGCTAAAAGAGCAAGGACTGAAGCGTATCCGGCGATCATTTTTGCTTTGACTGTCAAGGCTGAGAATTTCATTTTTGCCACCATTGAATTAAGTTGGTCGTTAGCAACTTATGATCTGCGTTTCGCGACACTGCTTATGTGATGTTGCCGTATATCAATATGTCACAGGAAATGTAAAATGAAAGTGGAGAAATGTTAATTCAGTGATTGTGCAATCATGGTTTGCAATTGCCATTGCAAAAGGTCTATGCGGCTTGGATGGGGTAGTGTCGATTGTTGAAATATAAAATTTGATTTTCTAAAATTTAAAGTGGCAAAAAACGCTTGATTAAAACGTTGGCGATGGAATGCTTAAACAGCACAAAAAGAAGAAGTAGGCAAGTTTGTTCTGCGGCTGTGGTATCATTCACGGTTCAGCGTAATTTATGTGGTTTTCTGGCATAAATTATTTCATCTGGCATTCATCATCCAAATTATTCCGGTTTGCATAGCAAAACAGCATTGATTTATCGTATTGGTGAGCCTGGACGGTCTTGTGGGCCATTAGATTCCTGGGAATAAGACGTGACCTATAGCGTCAAAGAAATTTTTTACACTTTGCAGGGCGAGGGCAATCATGCCGGGCGTCCGGCCGTGTTTTGCCGTTTTTCTGGTTGTAATTTATGGACTGGACGTGAAGAAGATCGTTCGTCGGCGGTGTGTCAGTTTTGTGATACCGATTTTGTAGGGACCGATGGTGAGGGTGGTGGCAAATTTAAGCAGGCGCAAGAGCTTGCGGCGACTATCAATGCTTTGTGGCCACAATCGTATCCTGCCAGTAAATATGTGGTATTCACTGGTGGTGAGCCGCTGTTGCAATTGGATGCAGCGCTGATTGATGCCATGCACGCAGTTGGCTTTGAAATTGCCATTGAAACGAATGGCACTTTGCCAGTACCTGAAGGGGTTGATTGGGTTTGCGTCAGTCCTAAGATGGGCTCGCAGCTTGTTGTGCACAAGGGTAATGAGATTAAAGTCGTTATCCCGCAATTTGGTCAGGATATGGCAGCATATGCTAATCTTGATTTTGAACATTACTTTGTACAGGCAATGGATGGTCCTTTGAGGGATGATAATCTGCGTCGTGCAATTGACTTCTGCAAACAGCATCCACAATGGAAGCTGAGTTTGCAGACACATAAACTTTTACAAATTCCGTAAGCTTTTCATGTTAACGATTACCCGAAAAATGGAATTCGATGCAGGTCATCGTATTCCCGATCACAGCAGCCAGTGTCGTAATTTGCACGGTCACCGCTATACCTTGCAAATTACCTTGATCGGTGAAGTGGTGCAGCAGGACGGTGAGTCCGATAATGGCATGATTATGGACTTTGGTGATATCAAGGCGCTCGCCAATAAACATCTGGTCAATTTGTGGGACCATTCCTTCATCGTCTATGAGAAGGATTACATTATCAAAAATTTCTTAGAGAAATTGCCTGGCCATAAAACGGTGGTAATCGATCGCGTACCCACTGTCGAAAATTTGGCAAAAATTGCTTTTGATATTTTGAAAGATGTGTATCAGGATCATTTTGGTCGTAGCTTGAAACTGGCGAAGGTAACGCTCTATGAAACGCCCAATTGCTGGGCTGAGATCGACGGATAATTTTGTGATGCAAGACAATAATCTGAATGCTGTTCCTGGTCATGTTGGTCATGCTGATCAGGCAGCTTCAGATATTTTTTTTATGCGCGCCGCTTGTGAACAGGCACAGTTGGCGTGGAATGAAGGCGAGGTTCCTGTTGGCGCGGTGGTCGTGAAAGATGGTATTGTTATCGCTACTGGTTACAATAGACCCATCGTTGATCATGATCCGACAGCGCACGCTGAAATTATGGCTTTGCGCCGCGCTGCCGAAGTTTTGGGCAATTATCGCTTACCTGGTTGCGAACTGTATGTCACGTTGGAGCCATGCGTCATGTGCGCCGGAGCGATGATGCATGCGCGATTGGCGCGCGTCGTATTTGGCGCGACTGATGCCAAAACGGGTGTTGCGGGATCTGTGCTGAATATTTTTGAGCAATCACAATTGAATCATCACACGCAGGTCAGCGGCGGCGTTTTGGCTGAAGAATGTGCGCAATTACTAAAAGATTTTTTTGCCAGCCGACGTCGTGAAGTCGCAGAAAAAAAACGTCAGGCTAAATCCGAAATTCCATCTATTTGAGTTTTCTCCATGCAAACCACGATTGCAACAGCAGCGACTCCTATTTCTCATTTAAAAATTGCCATTGTTGCGCCAAGTGGTGCGCCTCTTGATGAAGATGCGGTCATCCGGGGCATCACTTTTTTGCGTCAATGTGGCCATCAGGTTCACAGTTATTATCACCCCGAAGAAAAATTTCAACGTTTTGCAGCCAGTGATCAACTGCGTGTTGAGCAGATGCATGCGGCCGCCTCAAATCCTGATGTGGATGTGGTGATCGCTTTGCGTGGTAGTTATGGCTTTTCACGCATACTCCCGTATTTGAATCTGGATTTATTGGCGAAGAGTGGGAAGAAATTTGTTGGTTATAGCGATTTCACATTAATGCATCAGGCGATGTTGGCGCGCGGCGTGAAAAGTGTCGCAGGGCCTATGCTGGGTGATTTTAGTCATTCTGATAATGTGTCCGACTATACGGTAAGCCAGTTTTTTGCCTGTTTATCTGGTACTCAACATAGCGTTGAATTTGTGAGTGAGGGTACGCCCGACCTGCAAATCCAAGGGCGTTTATGGGGCGGTAATCTGGCGATGTTGGTGCATACCCTGGGTACTCCATATTGGACGCAACTGGAAGACGGGATTTTATTTCTGGAAGATATCGGCGAGCATCCTTACAGAGTAGAGCGCATGCTGTTGCAATTGCATTTTGCTGGTGTTCTGGCAAAACAGAAGGCAATCGTTCTTGGTGATTTTTCTGGTTATCGGTTGGCACCTCATGACAATGGCTACGACTTTGCTGAAATGCTAAAGTATGTACGCAGTATTCTTTCTATCCCGGTATTGACCGGTCTTCCATTTGGACATATTCGCGATCATGCCAGCCTGGTAGTTGGCAGTGATGTAACCCTGCAAGTTGTGCAAGAAAAAGCGACACTAACAATGCAATATTTATTTTGAACTTTTTACTTGCTTGACTATCTCAGGCTGGTAACTCATGTTTGTTTGAGGGCATATGCAAAATCATTGATATTTTGCATATGCCCTCAATGTTTATGATCAACAATTTTTTTGCTGGCGTTTGATGCTGTCACATGATTTTCTTGAAACAACTCTATACAAAGGGACGGTTGCTTTTCGATTAATGCCTCCCCTATGATATAAGCCCTTTATTGTGCCGCGCCGTTTTGCTTGCGTGCTATTCGAGATTGCAAAAAAACGCTCTTAATATCTGCTATTTATCTGCTATTTGCTCATTTTGTTGCAAAAAAATGAAATCTACTTTTTCTGAAAAAATAATCATGTCAGACTCTAATAATAAATTTTCTCGGGGCATGCGCTATGCCGTTACTGCGGTCGTGATTGCTGGAGTTGTATCAGGTATTTGGTGGATTACACATAAGCAGCCAGCCGCAGCTGGTGGTTGGCAGGGAAAAGGCGGGATGCCAGTCGCGGTTGGTATAGCAGCGGTAGTCAAACAAGATGCGCCTTTGCAAATGGCGGCTTTGGGCACAGTAAATTCAACTTACACAGTCACAGTTCGGAGTCGCGTGGATGGGCAGTTGGAAAAAGTTCATTTTGTTGAAGGGCAGTTAGTTAAGCAAGGGCAGCTGCTTGCTGAGTTAGATGCGCGTCCATATCAGGCAGCGTTGATGCAGGCAGAGGGACAGTTGCTGCGTGATCAGGCTTTATTGAAAAATGCCCAATTGGATTTGCAACGTTATCGTCAGTTATTGGCGCAAAATTCGATCGCTAAGCAACAGGTCGATACGCAAGAAGCCTTGGAGCAGCAATATCAGGGGACGGTCAAAAACGACCAGGGTATTGTCGAAAATGCTAAATTGCAATTAAGTTATAGCCGCATTACCGCGCCCGTAACTGGCCGCGTTGGTTTGCGCCAGGTGGATCCCGGCAATATTGTTCATTCTAGTGACGCGAATGGCGTGGTTGTGATTACACAAATTGATCCTATCAATGTTTTGTTCTCAGTCCCGGAAACAAGTCTGAGCAATGTTCTGGCTGCTTCACAAGAGGCAAATGGGCAATTGAAAGTGGAAGTATGGGACAGAGATAATAAACACAAAATTGCTGAAGGAATGTTATTAGCGATCGATAATCAGCTTAATACTGCAACTGGCACGGTGAATCTGAAGGCGAAATTTTCAAATGAAAAACAAAACCTGTTTCCAAATCAATTTGTCAATGTGCATTTACAGTTAGGCGCCAGAACAAACGTTCTTACAGTGCCAACGCCGGCAATACAACTTGGTAAAGTTGGTAGCTATGTTTATATCGTCAACGAAGATTCCACAGTGAGTATAAGTAAAGTTGTGTCTGGCCCTGTGTCAGGTGACAACACGATTATCGAAAGCGGTTTGCAAGCAGGTCAAAAAGTCGTAATCGACGGTCTGGATAAACTGCGAGAAGGCGCCAAAGTGAAGCTGGTTGATCGTAATGCCAAGCCTGATGCGGGTGGCGACGATGCATCCCGGGGGCATGGGAAGAATCGTAAAGGTGGAGCGAACGCCACTGGCAGTTCCTCTGCATCGGCTTCAGTATCTGCAGCATCACATGCAGTATCCCAGTCAGCATCAGCCCCAGCCACAAATTAAACGCAAGGAAATTGCATGAATCCTTCTCGCCCGTTTATTTTGCGGCCAGTCGCGACCACTTTATTGATGATCGCGATTATGTTGACAGGCTTGCTGGCCTGGCGTTTGTTGCCCGTCTCAGCACTTCCCGAAGTTGACTATCCGACGATCCAGGTTGTTACTCTTTATCCAGGAGCCAGCCCTGATGTGATTACTTCCTCTGTGACCGCACCTCTGGAGCGACAATTCGGTCAGATGCCTGGTTTGTCGCAAATGTCATCGTCCAGCTCCGGTGGCGCCTCAGTCATTACTTTGCAATTTAGTCTGGATCAGACACTGGATGTGGCGGAACAAGAAGTCCAGGCAGCCATCAATGCCGCAAGTAATTTGTTGCCGAACGATTTACCGAATCCACCGATTTACAATAAGGTTAATCCGGCAGATACGCCTATCATGGCGATTTCTATCAGTTCGCCGACACTGCCTTTGACCAAAGTTGAGGATTTGGTTGATACCCGTCTGGCACAAAAAATTTCACAGGTGCCTGGTGTTGGTTTAGTGAGTATTAGTGGTGGTCAGCGGCCAGCGGTGCGGGTGCAGACAAATACGCAGGCCCTGGCATATCGTGGATTAACTCTGGAAGACATTCGTACCGCAATTTCGAATGCTAACGTCAATCAGGCCAAAGGTAGTTTCGATGGTCCGTTGCAAGCCTCGACTGTGGATGGTAACGATCAGTTGAAGTCGGCGGAAGAGTATAAAGATGTCGTCGTGGCTTATCAGAATGGTTCCCCAGTGAGATTGCGCGATGTGGCAAAGGTGGTGGAGTCAGCAGAAAACGTTCACCTCGCAGCATGGGCGGGTGCGACACCCGCGATCATTTTGAATATCCAACGTCAACCAGGTGCTAACGTTATTAAAGTAACGGATAAGATCAAGGCCTTATTACCTCAGTTGAAAGCTGGTATGCCTGGTGCTGTCGATGTCGAAGTACTGACTGATCGCACACTCACGATACGTGCATCGGTTGAAGACGTGGAATTTGAATTGATGCTATCGGTCGCTCTGGTCGTCATGGTGATTTATATTTTCTTGCGCAATATTCCTGCAACGATTATTCCTGCCGTTGCCGTACCGCTGTCACTGGTAGGGACGTTTGGAGTAATGTACCTGACTGGTTTTTCAATCAATAATCTGACCTTGATGGCATTGACGATTGCGACTGGTTTTGTGGTCGATGATGCAATTGTGATGATTGAAAACATCGCCCGTTACATCGAAGAGGGCGAAGCGCCGATGGCGGCTGCTTTGAAAGGCTCCAAGCAAATTGGTTTTACGATTATTTCTCTGACGTTTTCGCTGATTGCCGTACTTATTCCTCTCTTGTTTATGGGGGATGTGGTAGGGCGTTTGTTCCGTGAATTTGCGATTACTTTGGCAGTGTCGATTTTGATTTCAGCGTTCATTTCGTTGACGCTCACGCCGATGATGTGCGCGCGTTTGCTCAAGCATGTACCGGAAGAAAAACAGGGACGTTTTTACCATGCAAGCGGACAGTTTTTCGATAACATCATTGCGTACTACGGCAAAATGTTGCAGTGGGTATTGAATCGTCAAGCGTTGACCTTGTTGGTAGCGTTGGGCACCTTGGTATTGACAGCAGTATTGTACATATGGGTACCTAAAGGTTTCTTCCCGCTCCAAGATACTGGTGCGATTCAAGGTATCAGTGAAGCATCGCAATCCATTTCATTCTCTGCTATGGCAGCGCAGCAAGAGGCTCTGGCAAAGAAAATTCTGCAAGATCCAGCGGTGGAAAGTTTGTCGTCTTTTATTGGTGTTGATGGTGCGAATGCCTCTTTGAATAGTGGTCGTTTGCTGATCAATCTGAAACCTAAAGAAAGCCGCGACAATATCCGGACGGTCAATGATAGGTTGCAAAAAGTAGTCAGTGACATACCAGGCATGTCTTTGTATTTGCAACCAGTACAAGACTTGAGTATTGATGCACGGGTTAGCAGGACGCAGTACCAATTCACCTTACAAGCAACGAATCCAGAAGATTTATCCACCTGGACACCGAAACTCATTGAAACTTTGCAGAAATTGCCAGCTTTGGCAGATGTCGCCAGCGATTTGCAAGACAAGGGTTTGCAAGCCTATGTGAAGATCAATCGTGATACGGCTTCACGATTAGGTGTGACGACGGCAGCGATTGATAATGCTTTGTATGACGCTTTTGGTCAGCGCTTGATTTCAACGATCTTCACCCAGACCAATCAATATCGGGTCGTGTTGGAGGCTGATCCTGCTGCGCAAAAAGGACCTTTGTCATTGAAAGGGATTTACGTTCCGACCTTGGCTGGTGGCCCGGTACCTTTGGATGCAGTCGCGACCATCGAGCAGCGTTCAGCATCATTAACAATCAATCATTTGGGACAATTCCCAACCGCAACCATTTCGTTCAATCTGGCGAAAGACGCATCTCTGGGCGAAGCTGTTGAAGCTATTCATCAGGCTGAGGCGCAGTTGGGAATGCCGGCGAGTATAGAAACGCGCTTCCAGGGTGCTGCGATGGCGTTCCAGGCTTCGCTTAGCAACACGCTATGGTTGATTCTGGCGGCGATTATCACCATGTATATCGTGCTGGGTGTTCTGTATGAAAGCTACATTCATCCGATTACGATTTTGTCGACCTTACCTTCCGCCGGTATTGGGGCATTGCTAGCCTTGTTGGTCAGTGGTACTGAACTGAGTGTGATTGCCATCATTGGTATTATTTTGTTGATTGGTATTGTGAAGAAAAACGCGATTATGATGATCGACTTTGCTCTGGAAGCTGAGCGTGATCATGGTATGGCGCCACGGGAGGCAATCTATCAGGCTTGCTTATTGCGTTTCAGACCAATTCTGATGACGACGATGGCAGCATTGCTTGGTGCCTTGCCACTGATGTTGGGTGGCGGTATGGGGTCTGAATTGCGTGCGCCACTGGGCATCACGATGGTTGGTGGTTTGATGGTGAGTCAGGTGCTGACCTTATTTACGACACCGGTTATTTACCTGGCATTTGATCGTCTGGCGCGTCGGTTTGGTAAGGTCTCCGTACCTGTTGTTGGTGATGAGGTCGAAGTATGATGTCCTCAGGACCGTTTATCCGACGTCCGATTGCCACCACGCTATTGACCTTGGCGATTTTTTTGGCGGGGATGCTGGCATTCAGATTGCTGCCGGTTTCTCCTTTGCCGCAAGTTGATTTTCCAACGATTTCAGTAAATGCTCGGCTCCCCGGTGCCAGCCCGGAGACCATGGCAGCCACTGTGGCGACGCCATTAGAGCGTGCTTTAGGGCGGATCGCGGGTGTAACCGAAATTACTTCTTCTAGTTCCCTTGGCTCGGCGAACATTACCCTGCAATTTGATTTGGACCGTGACATCAACGGCGCGGCACGTGACGTGCAAGCGGCGATTAATGCTGCACGTTCTTTGCTGCCAACTGGCATGCCAGCCAACCCAACTTATCGTAAAGTCAATCCGGCTGATGCGCCGATTATGATTATTGCACTGACGTCCGATTCTTTGACTCGAGGTCAGATGTATGACGCAGCCGATACGATCCTCGGTCAAAAGTTAGCGCAGGTGAGCGGTATTGGTAATGTGATTGTCGGAGGTGGTTCGCAACCAGCAGTCCGGGTGGCAGTCAATCCTTTGCAATTGAATCACTACGGTATAGGCATGGAGACGGTACGCGCAGCGATTACCACAACCAACGCCAATCGCCCAAAAGGTTTTATTGAAGATGAAACCCATCATTGGCAGGTGCAGGCGAATGACCAGGCAAAATTAGCTAAGGATTATTTGCCATTAATCGTGAGTTATAGCAAGGGTAATCCAGTTCGCATTTCCGATATTGCTGCAGTTAATGACTCTGTGTTGGACGTCAGAAATGCCGGTCTGTATGGTAAGCAACCAGCGGTTATGCTGATCTTATTCCGTCAGCCTGGCGCGAATATTATCGAGACCGTTGATCGTGTTAGTGCTTTACTTCCTAGTTTGAAAGCGTCTATTCCTGCCGCGATCAACATGGATGTGGTGATGGATAGAACACCGACGATTCGTGCCTCCTTGTTTGAGGTGGAGCGGTCACTGGTGATTTCTATTGGCTTGGTAATTCTGGTGGTATTTCTGTTTTTACGAAATGGAAGAGCTACAGCGATTCCGGCAATTACTGTCCCCGTGTCTTTGGTTGGTACGTTTGCAGTCATGTATATGGCTGGATTCTCGTTGAATAATCTGAGCTTAATGGCGTTGACCATTGCGACCGGATTTGTGGTCGACGACACGATCGTTGTTCTCGAGAATATTAGCCGTCATATCGAAAATGGTATGAGTCCATTTAATGCAGCCATTAAAGGTGCTAAAGAGGTAGGCTTTACGGTATTGTCGATGAGTATTTCGCTCATTGCCGTCTTTATTCCTATTTTGCTGATGGGTGGCATTATCGGTCGCTTGTTCCGCGAGTTTGCGGTGACTTTGTCGGTGGCGATTCTGGTGTCTCTCATTGTTTCTTTGACGACGACACCAATGTTGAGTGCATTGTGGCTCAAACCGCATAGTGAAGCGAAACACGGAAAACTATTTCAGTTTAGTGAGCGCGTATTTGCGTGGATGTTATCGGTGTACCACCGTTCCTTGAATTGGGCACTAAAGCACGGTCCCGTTATGATGGTGCTCTTGTTTGCAACGATTGCGTTGAACGTTTATCTTTACATTATCGTTCCTAAAGGCTTTTTTCCACAGCAAGATACCGGGCGCCTGAACGGTATGATACAAGCGGATCAAAGTATTTCGTTTCAGGCTATGCAGGTAAAGTTGAAACGTTTTATTGATGTCGTTGGTGCTGATCCCGCTGTCGATAAGGTCATCGGATTTACCGGTGGTGGACAAAGAAATACGGCAAATATGTTTGTTGCGCTAAAACCGCTGACCCAGAGAACGGAAACGGCCGATCAGGTGATTGCACGTTTGCGTAAGACTTTATCGAAAGAGCCTGGTGCGAGTTTATTTTTGCAGTCGGTACAAGATATTCGTATTGGTGGTCGTGCCAGCAATGCGCAGTATCAATATACTTTGCAAGGTGACAGCCTGGATGAACTTCGGTTGTGGGCGCCAAAAGTAGAAGCGGCGATGCGCAAGTTGCCGATGTTGGCCGATGTGAATACCGATCAGCAAACGAAAGGTTTGCAAACGAGTTTGGTGTTTGATCGTGATGCCATGGCACGTCTGGGACTAACGCAAAATCAGGTTGATTCTGTACTCAATGATGCTTTCGGTCAGCGTCAAGTGTCGACGATTTACAATGCGCTGAATCAATATCACGTGGTGCTGGAAGTGGCACCTGAATATTGGCAAAATTCAGAAGGTCTCAAAAGCATTTATATGCAGACACCGGGTGGTCAACCGATTCCGATTTCCGCGTTTGCACGTTGGGAACCAACCACGACTTCACTAGCTGTTAATCATCAAAGTCAGTTTGCAGCGACAACCATTTCATTTAATCTGCCTCCCGGAACTTCCTTGTCAGATGCGACCAAGGCAATTGACGGTGCACTGGCAGAAATAGGCTTGCCAACCTCAGTGCAAGGTAGTTTTCAGGGGAGTGCTAAGGGCTTTCAGGATTCACTCAGCAGTCAGCCATTCTTGATCTTGACAGCCCTGGTCGCAGTCTACATTGTTCTGGGTATGTTGTACGAAAGTGTCGTGCATCCGTTAACGATCTTGTCGACCTTGCCATCGGCTGGTGTTGGTGCGTTGTTAGCACTGATGGCGGCTGATTCTGAATTCAATATCATTGCTTTGATTGGTATTTTGTTGTTGATTGGTATTGTCAAAAAGAATGCGATCATGATGATTGACGTTGCTTTGACAGCCGAGCGAGAACAGAAATTACCTCCTGAGGAAGCAATCCTGCAAGCTTGTTTATTACGCTTCAGGCCAATTATGATGACAACACTTGCGGCATTGTTTGGCGCTCTGCCGCTTGCATTGGGGCATGGTGACGGTTCAGAAATGCGTACACCTTTAGGCATCTCAATCGTTGGCGGTTTGATCCTGAGCCAATTGCTGACTTTGTACACGACGCCGGTGGTTTATCTGTATTTAGATCGCTTCCGTTTATGGTGCCTGTCTTTCCGTCGCGGCGGACAAGTCGCTGTTGAAAAATATTAGGATTTATTGCTATGTCGAAAAAAATGTTTAGAACAATGTGTAAGCCGAAATTGATGGTCAGTCTGTTAGCGCTTGGTTTGTCAGCATGTGCAATTGGTCCTGATTACGTCAAGCCTAAAATCGATACACCAGCAAGTTTCAAAGAAGATGGCCGTTGGAAAACCGCGCAACCGATGGATGCTAGTCCACGTGATGCGTGGTGGGAGGTATATCAGGATGAGCAACTCAATAACCTGGTCAAGATTTTAAATGAACAAAGTCCGGGTATTGCTCAAGCTGAAGCACAATATCGTCAGACCAAAGAGTTGTTGAATCAGGCTGAGTCAAGTTTATTTCCGCAAATCACTGGTAATGCCGGGGCAAAGCGCGGCGTCAATGCTGGCGATGCCCCAGTGACAAAACAGTATTCAGTTGGCGTTGCTGCAAGCTGGCAAATTGATCTCTGGGGTAGTGTGCGACGCGCAATTGAGGCTGGTCAGGCCAAAGAAGAGGGAAGCGTCGCGCAATTGGCAGCGATTAAATTAAGTAGTCAGGCGCAATTAGTGACGGCTTATTTGCAGTTAGTGGTTGCCGATGTTCAGTTGAAGCAGTTGCGCGACAGTGAAAACGCATTAAATGAGACGCTGACTTTGACCAGTAATCAGTTTAAGGCTGGAATCGTTTCTGATGCCAACGTTGCGTTGGCAGAAAGCCAGTTAAAGACCGCGCGAGCAGCAACGATAGACAAGCAACTAACGCGCGCACAGTTGGAACATGCAATTGCCGCTGCCCTCGGTAAGCCACCAGCAAGCTTCGCATTGGATGTATCGAAGTCGACACCGCATTTACCCCAATTGCCGTCGGTGCTGCCATCTCAGCTTTTGGAGCGTCGCCCGGATATTGCAGTCGCTGAACGTAACATGGCAGTTTCAAATGCGCAAATTGGTATTGCTAAGGCAGCTTATTTCCCCACCATTAGCTTGTCTGCCAGCGGCGGCTATAACGGCAATGCATTTTCTGATTTGATTAGCGCTCCCAATCGTATCTGGTCCTTGGGGCCGCAATTGGTTGGTAATATTTTTGATGCAGGTGCCACCAAGTCTAAGACGGCGCAAGCAGTGGCGGTCTATGATCAAAGCGTTGCCAGTTATAAGCAAACGGTGTTGACCGCGTTTCAGAACGTCGAAGACGGTCTGGTAGCCCAGAGTTTGCTTGAGCAGGAAGAGCGTTTGCAAAACGAGGCGTTGCTTGCAGCGCAACGCTCTGAGCTGATTGCCAAAAACCAATATGCCGCGGGGACTGTGAGTTACATCAACGTTTTGACAGCGCAAACCACACGTATCAACGCTGAAGCAAGTTTGTGGAACGTCAGAAATCGTCAGTACGCTAACAGCGTCGCATTCATTGCTGCAATCGGTGGCAGCTGGTAATCCTGAAGTTGGACTGTATTAAAAAGCCGCTTGCATTTTATCTGCAAGCGGCTTTTTATTAAGGCTAAATTACTTTGCGGGATTAATCACCAGCATAAATGTCGTTATCTTTTGTTTCACGGATAAACAAAGCGCCAATCACAAATGTCGTTAAGGCAATTACGATTGGATACCACAGGCCATAGTAAATATCGCCTTTAAATGCGACCAGAGCAAAGGCAGTGGTTGGCAATAAACCACCAAACCAACCATTACCGATATGGTATGGTAATGACATAGATGTGTAGCGGATACGGGTCGGGAACATTTCTACCAGCATCGCTGCGATCGGACCGTACACCATCGTGACATAGATCACAAGGATGGTCAGGAGCAATAACACCATAGGCTTATTGATTTGCTCTGAATCTGCTTTTGGTGGATACCCAGCCGCTTTAATCGCATCTGCAAGCTCTTTGGAGAATGCTTTGTCTTTCGCTGCGGCATCTTCTTTAGATAAACTAGCGGAACTATACGAAGTGAAAACTTTGTCGCCAACTTTGACTGTTGCAGGGGTTCCAGCTGGTGCTACTTCGTTGGAATAGTTGACTGATGCTGCAGCCAGTTTAGCTTTGACGATGTCACAGGAAGAGTTGAACTTCTTGGTGCCGGTAGGATTGAACTGAAATTGGCAATCTGCAGGATCAGCAGTAACCACAACCGGTGCATTTTTCAATGCTGACTCTAATGCTGGATTTGCATAGTGTGTCAGTGCGCTGAAAATCGGGAAGTAGGTGACTGCAGCAATTAAACAGCCTGCCAGAATGATAGGTTTGCGACCTATTTTGTCAGACAAGGTACCAAAGATAATAAAAAATGGTGTACCGATGACCAGAGAAGCTGCAATCAATAAGTTGGCGGTAGCACCGTCGACTTTTAATGTTTGCTGTAAGAAGAACAGTGCATAAAATTGGCCTGTGTACCAAACCACAGCTTGACCTGCAGTTAAACCAACCAAAGCCAGAATAACGATTTTAAGATTTTTCCATTGGCCGAATGATTCGGTCAAAGGTGCTTTAGAGGTTTTACCTTCAGCTTTCATCTTTGCAAAAGCTGGTGATTCATGCATGGATAAACGAATCCATACCGACACAGCCAGCAAGAATACCGAGACCAAGAACGGCACGCGCCATCCCCATGCAGAGAATGCTTCTTCGCCGATTGCCTGACGTGTACCCAGGATGACCAGCAGTGACAAAAATAAACCCAGCGTGGCTGTGGTCTGGATCCAGGCAGTGTATGCGCCACGTTTGCCATGTGGGGCATGTTCTGCGACGTAAGTGGCTGCACCACCGTATTCGCCACCTAAGGCTAGACCTTGCAAAATACGTAGCGACACCAGAATCACTGGTGCAGCCATGCCTATCGTTTCAAAGTTCGGTAACAAGCCAACGCAGAAGGTTGAACCACCCATGATCAGGATCGTCACCAGGAACGTGTATTTACGACCTATCATGTCGCCTAAACGTCCAAACACCAATGCGCCAAACGGTCGCACAATAAAACCTGCAGCGAAAGCCAGCAAAGCAAAAATGAATGCTGTATTAGGATCGGTGCCAGCAAAGAATTGTTTGGCAATAATGGCTGCTAAAGAGCCGTAGAGATAAAAGTCGTACCATTCAAAAACGGTGCCGAGGGAAGAAGCGAAAATCACTTTTCGTTCTTCCGCGGTCATGCCACCTGACGCGGAAATAGGTGCGGTTGCCATGCTTGTCTCCTGATTATGTTTTAAAGTATGTTGGCAAAGCGTGCTTATCGAAATTATTAATCACAGTTTTTGCACAGGCTGAGTGTGCGAGTTGAAACTTACGCGATACTGTCTTGAAACTTACAGAAGCTTACAATGTGGCAATGAAACGACGCAAATTTGTGTTTATGCGGCATTTTTTAGCTCAAATAAAAAAAATAAAATATTTTCGAACGGTCGTGCTATATTATGTTTTTAAGTCCAGAATCAGTTGGATGATTCGTTGGCGAAGGTGCTTTTCTGCTTTTTAAATTTACACATACTAAGATTGGAGACCCACATGTCTGATGCTGTCATTGTTTCTACCGCGCGTACTGGCCTGGCAAAATCCTGGAAAGGTGCTTTTAACATGACACATGGCGCCACTCTGGGTGGGCATGTGCTGGCCGCAGCGATTAGTCGCGCCGGGATAGCGGCTGATGAGGTTGAAGACGTGATTATTGGTTGTGCTACACCAGAAGGAGCGACTGGCAGCAATATCGCGCGTCAGATCGCTTTACGTGCCGGATGTCCGGTGACCACTGCGGGTATGACGGTCAATCGTTTTTGCTCATCTGGTCTGCAAACCATCGCTTTGGCAGCGCAGCGCATTATTGCTGGAGAAGGGGATGTCTACGCGGCAGGCGGTGTCGAATCAATCTCCTGTGTGCAAAATGAAGCCAATACGCATATGTTAGTTGAGACTTGGCTCAAGCAACACAAGCCAGAAGTTTATTGGCCTATGCTACAAACTGCAGAAACAGTTGCTAAGCGCTATAACATTTCGCGCGAGCGCCAGGATGAGTATGGTGTCAGAAGTCAGCTCCGCGCTGCTGCTGCACAAGCGCAAGGCTTATTTGATGCCGAGATCGTACCGATGACAACAATAATGGGCGTGGCAGACAAAGCTAGCGGCATGTTAACAACCCGTGAAGTGACCATTTCTTCCGATGAAGGCATTCGTGCAGACACTACTTTGGAAGCGGTTGCAAAGATTCGCTCGGCGGTTCCTGGTGGCGTGATTTCCGCTGGAAATGCGAGTCAGTTTTCGGACGGTGCGTCGGTTGCCGTGGTGATGAATAGCAAGCTGGCAGAAGCGAAAGGTTTGCAACCTTTGGGTATTTTCAGAGGTTTTGCGATTGCTGGTTGCGAACCGGATGAAATGGGTATCGGTCCAGTATTTGCGATTCCAAAGTTATTGAAAAAAGCTGGTTTAAAAGTCGAAGACATTGGCTTGTGGGAATTAAATGAAGCCTTTGCAGTACAGGTTTTGTACTGCGCAGACAAACTTGGTATTCCTATGGACAGGCTGAACGTCAATGGCGGTGCCATTGCTGTTGGGCACCCTTACGGCGTGTCTGGCGCGCGTCTGACAGGTCATGCTTTGATTGAAGGTAAGCGCCGTGGCGTTAAATATGTGGTCGTTACCATGTGTATCGGTGGCGGGCAGGGTGCCGCTGGCTTATTTGAGGTCGTTTGATTAAATTTCGCTAAACTAAGCTGACGTGTTCATTTTGGCAGGTTCATGCAATGGCGGGCGGTCATTTTGCCTTGCATGAATCTTTTTACAGGTTTGCTATTTTCTCAATAATGCCATGCAATCAAAAATCCTTTCCCGTCGCGACTTAGAATTTTTACTGTATGAATGGTTGGATGTTGAAGCATTAAATCAGCGTACACGTTTTGAAGATCATAATCGCGAAACCTTCAATGCTGCCTTAGATACTTGCGAACAAATTGCGACAGAATTGTTTGCCACGCACAACAAGAAAAACGACCAGAACGAGCCGCATTTCGATGGCGAGGTCGTGCATATGATTCCCGAAGTAAAGCAAGCATTGAACGCGTTTCGCGATGCGGGCTTGTTGGCAGCAGGGCAGGATTTTGAATATGGCGGTATGCAATTGCCGTGCGTTGTTGAAAAAGCCGGCTTTGCGTACTTCAAAGGTGCTAATGTTGGTACTGCCTCCTATCCTTTTTTGACGATAGGTAATGCCAATACCTTGCTTAAATGCGGTACGCCGGAGCAAATTAATTCGTTTGTCAAACCGATGCTGGAAGGTCGCTTTTTCGGCACCATGTGTTTGTCTGAACCGCAAGCGGGCTCCAGTCTGTCGGATATTGTTACGCGTGCTGAACCGCAAGAAGATGGTACGTATCGACTCACTGGCAACAAGATGTGGATCTCGGCCGGTGATCATGAATTATCAGAAAATATCGTTCATCTCGTCTTGGCCAAAGTTCCCGATGAAAATGGTCAATTAATCGCAGGGGTGAAAGGGATTTCATTATTCATCGTCCCCAAATATTTGCTCAATCTCGATGGTTCCAGCGGCGAACGTAACGATGTCGTATTAGCTGGATTGAACCATAAAATGGGATACCGTGGCACGACAAATTGTTTGCTCAATTTTGGCGAAGGTAAGTTCAAACCCTTAGGCAAAGCTGGTGCGGTAGGTTATCTGGTGGGAACCTTGCATCGTGGCCTCGGCAATATGTTCCATATGATGAACGAAGCGCGTATTGGTGTTGGATTAGGTGCCGTGATGCTGGGATATACCGGCTATTTGCATGCGCTGGACTACGCACGCAATCGTCCGCAGGGACGTTCGCCGTTGAATAAAGATCCGTCTGCACCTCAAATTCCAATTATTCAACATACTGACGTTAAGCGCATGTTGTTAGCCCAAAAATCCTATGTCGAAGGCGGCCTGGCATTGACTTTATATTGCGCCAGATTGGTCGACGAAGAACGTACAGCGACGACGTCAGAAGCGCGTCAGCATGCAGCGATGATTCTTGAAATTCTTACCCCGATTGCTAAGTCCTGGCCTTCACAATGGTGCTTGGAAGCGAATAATTTGGCGATTCAGGTGCATGGTGGTTATGGTTACACACGTGAATACAACGTAGAGCAGTTCTATCGGGATAATCGCCTTAATCCGATTCATGAAGGCACACATGGAATACAAGGGCTGGATTTGCTGGGACGTAAAGTCGTCATGCAAGACGGCGCAGCACTCGAAGCCATGGGGGAACTGATGCATAAGACGCTGATGCGCGCCGCTAATCAGCCGGAACTGGTTGCGTACGGTAAAGCGCTTGCGCGGGCTTTGCAGCGTTTGGCGCAAGTCACCAAACAATTACATGCTTGTGGTGACACAAATAAAACCTTAGCCAATGCATCAGCCTACCTGGAAGTGTTTGGGCATGCGGTGGTCGCCTGGATCTGGCTGGAACAAGCGTTATTGTGCATAGGCAAAGAACACCATCACGATGCGGATTTTTATGCAGGCAAACTGCAAGCTTGTAAATACTTCTTCCATTGGGAGTTGCCTAAGGTGCATCCATTACTCGATTTGCTTGGCAACATTGATACCACAACTTACGAAATGCAAGACAACTGGTTTTAAATCTAATTAACTTAGGCGAAACTCACTTGGCAACATCTCATCCCAATAACAATCGGAGAACAAGAATGAAAGCAGTCCGTACAGTTCAGGAATTATTTAATCTTAGTGGCAAGACCGCGTTGATCACAGGCGGCTCGCGTGGTCTGGGTTTGCAAATGGCAGAAGCTTTAGGTGAGCAGGGTGCAAAAATCGTAATTTCTTCTCGCAAGCAAGCTGAGTTGGATGAAGCGGTTGCACACTTGCAAAGTCGTGGAATAGAAGCGAGCGCGATCGCCGCTGATTTGTCGAAAGAAATAGCAGTAACCAGCCTAGTCGATGCGGCACTGGAAAAACTCGGACACATAGATATCCTGATCAACAATGCGGGCGCAACTTGGGGCGCCCCTGCTGAAGATCATCCTGTTGAAGCCTGGGATAAAGTCATGAATCTCAATGTCCGCAGCATCTTTTTATTGTCTCAGGCAGTTGGTAAACGTTCGATGATTCCACGCCGCTCTGGCCGTATCATCAATATTGCATCAATCGCTGGTTTGGGCGGTAACCCACCAGGTACCATGCAGACCATTGCTTACAACACATCGAAGGCGGCAGTCATCAACTTCACACGCGCACTGGCGGGTGAATGGGGTGTACATGGCATCACCGTGAATGCCATTGCACCGGGATTTTTCCCGTCCAAGATGACCAAAGGCATACTCGATCATCTGGGCGAAGAGAAGCTCGCCAAAGAAGCGCCGCTACAACGCATCGGTGACGACGAAGATTTGAAAGGCGCAGCCGTATTGTTTGCCTCTGACGCTGGCAAACACATTACTGGTCAGACGCTGGCGATTGATGGCGGTGTGTCTGCGGTGTAATGATGGAATCGACCAAGACTGTACAGGCTGATTTGCAACAGCCATCTCCAATTCTGAATCCTTTCTTGCATGATATGGGCGTCGAATTTCTGGAAATGGAAAATGGCACCGCAAGATTGTCGCTGGATCTCACAGAAAAACACATGAATAGTTGGCAAATTACTCATGGTGGTGTCATCATGACTTTGCTTGATGTTGTCATGGCGATGGCAGGTCGCTCTTTGCATGAAGATTTGAAAGGCGTCGTCACCGTCGAAATGAAAACCAGCTTCCTGCAACCGGGTGGTGTTGCCGGCGGTCGTATTGAAGCGCGTGGAAAAGCATTCTATCAATCGACCACGATGTGTTTTTGTGAAGGCGAAGTTTGGAATGGTGACCGGCTCATTGCTAAAGCGATGGGTACATTTAAATATTTACGTCGCCTCAAGTCTGGTGAGAATATGAAAAAATTATATGGCAGTGACTAATGTCATCGAACGAAAATCGACGAGTGGCTAAAGTCAACGTCAATCAACATTATCAAAATGAAAGAGAAAAAATGACCTCTACTTATCAACGCATTGTCCTTGCATCGCGCCCCCAAGGGCAGGTTGCCGCTGACAATTTTCGTTTAGAGACCCTGGCAATTCCTGAGATCAGCGAAGGCGAAGTTTTGATTCGCAATCATTTTTTATCCCTCGATCCTTACATGCGTGGCCGCATGGAAGATGCGAAAAGTTATGCAGCACCGCAGGCAATTGATGAGACCATGATAGGTGGCACAGTCGGCGAAGTCATCGTTAGTAAAAATCCACGCTTTGCCGTTGGTGATAAAGTTCTGGGCATGTTAGGCTGGACCGAAGTCGGTGTTTCTGACGGTGTGTTACTGCGTAAGTTAGACACGACCCATATTCCGTTGTCAGCATACCTTGGCGCGGTTGGCATGCCGGGTCTGACGGCCTGGTACGGATTAACGCAGATCATGCAGCCTAAATCAGGTGAGACCGTTGTTGTCTCCGCTGCCAGTGGTGCGGTGGGTAGCGTCGTCGGTCAACTCGCCAAACAAATGGGTTGCCGCGTGGTTGGCATTGCCGGTGGCGCGGAAAAATGTGCCTATGTAGTCAAAGAATTAGGTTTTGATGCCTGCGTTGATTATAAAGCGGGCCAATTGCACGCCGATCTGACGGCAGCAACACCAGATGGTATCGACGCGGTTTTTGAAAATGTTGGCGGCGAGATTTTTGATGCCAGTCTGGCACGCATGAATCCCTTTGGTCGTATTGCTTTGTGCGGCATGATCTCAGGCTATAACGGCGAACAGATCAGCATCAAAAATGCACGTACCTTTTTGACCATGCGTTTGACACTGCGTGGTTTTATCGTGTCCGAACATATGGATCTGTGGCCGCAAGGATTGCAGGAATTAGGTGCGCAAGTGGCAAGTGGAAAATTGAAATTCAGAGAATCAGTTGCAGAAGGAATTGATAGTGCTCCTGAGGCATTTATCGGATTGCTCAAAGGTAAAAATTTCGGCAAGCAGTTAGTGAAACTGATTTAGTAATATCGATTTAATCTGTCCTATCAGGTGTGAGAAGCAAAGGTTTTAAGGTAAAAGGAAGTACATCAGCACGACAATAAAATCAAACAGGAGACGCAATGCAAGTATTTAAAGACAGAGTTGCAGTGATCACTGGTGCGGCCAGTGGCTTTGGACGTGAGTTCGCTTTGATTGGTGCGCGCCTTGGCATGAAATTGGTGCTTGCTGATGTGCAGCAAGATGCTTTGGATAAAACCAAAGCAGAGCTAGAGCAGCAAGGAGCGCAGGTCTTGGCGCAGTTGTGTGACGTGCGCCATGCCGAACAAGTACAAGGGTTGGCAGATGCTGCAATGGAGCGCTTTGGTGCTGTACATCTGGTCTTTAATAATGCAGGTGTAGGATCCGGCGGTTTGATTTGGGAGAATACCCAGGCTGATTGGGAGTGGGTGTTAGGCGTTAACTTATGGGGTGTTATTCACGGCACCAGAATTTTCACTAATTTGATGTTCGAATGTGCCAAAAGTGATCCTCAATTTGAAGGGCATATCGTTAATACTGCATCAATGGCTGGCTTGCTGAATGCGCCAGCGATGGGTGTCTACAATGTGTCTAAACATGCCGTCGTGTCTTTGACTGAAACCTTATATCAGGATTTGGATCTGGTGGAAGCACCGATTGGCGCCTCGGTTTTATGTCCGTATTTTGTGCCAACTGGCATATCGCAGTCACATCGTAACCGTCCTGATGATGTCAAAGGGGATGCGCCCACAAGCAGTCAGCGCGCTGCTCAGGCGATTTCTGATAAGGCGGTTAGCTCAGGTAAAGTGACAGCACAAGAAGTCGCCGAAAATACCTTTAAAGCGATTCGCGATCAACAATTTTATATCTTCTCTCATCCAGGTGCTTTGAGCAATGTGCAAGAACGCATGGAAGATATTATCCTGCAAAGAAATCCAGGTGATCCTTACAAAGCTGCTCCGCATATTCGTGAAATGTTGCGCGCCAAATTAAAAATGTAAGCCCTGAAGTTGGGTCGAATATTTTTTTGCGTAACGTCTTTCAAACGGAGTTGCAATGGCAGCCACAATCAATGTTGGTCAATTCGCGAAGCTGGATAATGGAACAAAATTACATTACGCCAGTGCGGGTGAGGCGGGTCGTCCTTTAATCTTGTTCGTGCACGGTTTTCCTGAATTTTGGTATGAATGGTCTGCACAATTGCCAGAATTTGGCGAGGATTATTTTGCCGTTGCACCTGATTTGCGCGGCTTTAATTTATCAGATATGCCGACAGATATCAGTGAATACAAGGCACGGCATATCGTTAATGACTTACGTTTGTTGATTGCACATCTGGGTTATCAACAAGCGATTATCGTCGCGCATGACTGGGGTGGGGCAGTGTGCTGGAATCTTGCAATTGCACTACCAGAACTTGTGCAAAAGCTGATCATCATTAACTCTCCACATCCTTACCTGTTTATGCAGGCGCTGGCGCACGATCCAGCGCAGCAAGCCGCGAGCGAGTACATGAACTGGCTGCGAACCCCCGGTTCCGAGGATGCCTTAGCCAAAGATAATTTCTCGTTGATGGACGGTTTTTTTAATGGCATGGGTCAGGGTGAAGCAACCTGGTTTGACGCCGCAACCCGAGCGGCATATCACGCGTGCTGGTCACGCGGACTCAGTGGTGGGGTCAATTATTATCGGGCTTCTCCGCTGCATCCAGCAACCTCCGAACATCGCGGCCCCTTACAACTGTCGCTCAATCCGGATGATTTTAGGGTCAAGGTGCCGACGCGAATTATATGGGGTGAGAACGATAAGGCCTTACCTAAAACTTTGTTAGATGGCATAGAGAACTTTGTCGATAACGTAAAAATTCAACGCATCGCTGATGGTTCACATTGGGTGGTGCACGAACAGCCGGAGCGCATCAACCGCTTGATACGGCAATTTCTGAACGATTAAAAAAGCAAAGAAAGGCTAGTCATGGCGCGCCAAGATTTTGCTTTTTTCCATAGCCTGCGCGTGCGCTGGTCAGAAGTGGACATGCAGGCAATTGTGTTTAATGGTAACTACCTTAATTACTTTGATGTCGCCTTTACCGAATACTGGCGTGCTACCGGATTGTCGAATGCGGTAACACAAGCCGCCGATGGAAAGGAGCTTTTTGCCAGAAAAGCGAGTCTGGATTATTTTTCACCAGCGCGTTTTGACGATGTGCTGGATCTGGGGGTAAGGTGCAATAAATTAGGGCGTTCGTCGATGCAATTTATCGTGGAGATATTTCGGGGTGACGCGCATTTGATTTCCGGTGAGCTTGTGTATGTCTACGCCGATAGCACTTTGCGTAAGGGCGTTGCGGTTCCAGATGAATGGCGTGAGATAATACACACTCTGGAAATCATCAAACCCTCGGGAGGAAATTGACATGACAACTTTGAATTCAGGCGTAAATATTGTCCTCGGAGATTGGAGTACTTTACAAAAAGACGCACAGGCGGTGCGATATGCGGTTTTTGTCGTAGAGCAAAAAATACCCGCCGAGTTGGAATGGGATGTGATGGACGCTCAATGTTTGCATGCCGTAGCCTATGATGCACAGCAACAAGCCATAGGTACTGGACGTTTATTGCCAGACGGACATATTGGCAGAATGGCCGTGTTGGGAAGTGCCCGTAATTTAGGGGTTGGCGCAGATATTCTTCGCTTGCTGATGAGGCAGGCAAAGTTGCGTGGCGACACCACAGTGCGTCTGAATGCGCAACAAACTGCCGAGAAATTTTATGCCAGAGAAGGTTTTGTGCGCGATGGCGAGATTTTTATGGAAGCAGGTATCGCCCATATATGCATGGCGCATCAGTTCAAATAATCAAGTTGCTTCAAATCTCTCAGGTCGATCTGATGCGTCCCTCGCTTTTCTTCGGGGAATGTCAGATTGACCAGCAGTTCATCATTCCTTTCTATGTTCATATCTGGCGAAAAGAACATCTGACGCCTTCACGTTCGCACCAGAAATTACGGCGTCCTTGAACTCAAAATCCCCTTCATTTTGAATGTTAATTCATTCTCAGTTCTGGCTTGACCTTCCCTCGTAACGATATTTTTTCCTCTTTTTGGTCATTCCATATTCATATTCGTAATATTGATATAAGAATGTTGAACACTGTGTCTTCGTGAACTATTGTTATTGGGAAAGATTCTTTTTGGTATTGAACGTCATCGAAAAAAATTAATCGCTTGTCAAATGTGAATAGAAGAAGCGTTTTGAATGCCAGATAAATTTATTTGAATTTTTGTAACGATGTTGTCAATTAAATATTGTTGTTATATAAAATTTTAGTATTATTAAATTCACTATTCTTATTTGAAACAAATTTGCGCTTATAGTTGCCTCTCTCGCTTAGGTCATAGCGTTTAGATGTGGAAAATGAATGCTCATTTGTTTGAATTGAATTACTTAGTATTCTTTGTCTTACTTCTTCTGCCTTAGGATTAATCATGAAAATCGAAGATACAAAAGTGTCGACCCGCCTCATTGCAGGTTTTGGGCTCGTCCTCGGCTTTCTGCTGTTAGTACTTGGTTTAGGCGTTATGAATTTGCAACAAATGCATGCGCGTATGGATCAAATCGTTAAATTTAATGATGAAGAGACGAGATTAGCGCGTGTCATGTACCTCACTGTGACAGAGCGGGCGCTTGCTCTGCGCAATTTAATTTTGCTGAAAGAGGAAGAAGGAAAAAAAATTGAGCATGAACGCATCCTGACCCAACAAAAAAAATATCATGATGCGGCTGATCAACTGGAAGTCATATTGAAGAAAGATCCGGAGCCTAGTGCGTTGCAATTGGGTTTGCTTAAGGAGATAAAAGAGCAAGCTGCTTTGTCCGAGCCATACATCGCAAAAGGTATGGAACTCGCTCTGAATGGGCAGTCTGAAGAAGCGTATAAGTATCTGCGTTACCAATACCGGCCAGTGCAAAAAAAATGGTGGGATCAGATTAACGCGTTTATTGATGACGAAGAAAGCCAAAATAAGGTGGCGGTCAAAGAAGCTGAGGATCAATATGTTTCTACCAGAAATACAATGCTTATCTTGGGTGTATTGGCGTTATTGGTAGGCACTTTAGGTGCGTGGTTAATCGTTCGCAGTTTATTGAAACAATTGGGTGGTGAGCCACGCTATGCAGTGCAAATTGCTGAAAAAATTGCCGCTGGCGACTTAAGTATGGAAATACGTCTAGAACATGGGGATGAACATAGTCTGATGCATGCTATGAACGCGATGCGCAATGGCTTGTCCGATATCGTTGGCATGGTTCGCACTGGTACGGAGACTATAGCTACTGCTTCTAAGCAGATTGCTTCAGGCAACATGGACTTGTCATCCAGATCAGAGCAACAAGCGGGATCGCTGGAAGAAACCGCCTCTTCAATGGAAGAATTAACCTCCACCGTGAAACAGAATGCAGATAGCGCGCGTCAAGCTAATCAGTTGGCGATGTCTGCTTCCGATGTGGCTGTCAAAGGTGGTCATGTTGTTAGTGAGGTTGTACAAACGATGGGATCGATCAACGATTCCTCGCACAAAATTGTCGACATCATCGGCGTCATCGATAGCATTGCATTTCAAACCAATATTTTGGCGTTAAATGCAGCGGTAGAGGCGGCCAGAGCCGGTGAGCAAGGGCGTGGTTTTGCGGTAGTTGCTTCCGAAGTCCGAAGCCTGGCGCAACGCTCTGCCGAAGCTGCCAGAGAAATTAAGAAGCTGATTGATGATTCTGTCAATAAAGTAGCAACAGGCACAAAACTTGTCGATCAAGCTGGCGTCACTATGGAAGAAATAGTCACAAGCATACAAAAAGTGACGGGTATCATGAGCGAAATTATGCTGGCGACGCAGGAGCAAACGGCAGGCATAGAACAAATTAATGAAGCAATTGTCCAGATGGACGACGTTACACAGCAAAATGCGGCCTTAGTCGAAGAGGCGGCTGCAGCGGCTACCGCCTTACAGGATCAAGCTGACAATTTAAGTGAATTGGTCAGTACCTTCCAGTTGGCTGGTAATCAGCAAGGATCTGTGTTGGCAAACGCCATGCATGAAGCGGTCCCCAAAAGTGATGTACGTAAAGTTGTTCCTTTAGTCAAAAAAGCAGAATCTAAAGTAAAAAGCACAGCACCATTGAAACAGATTAAACGTCTTGCCAACACAAAGGCATCTAATTCTCATAATCAGGTAATGGAAGATTGGGATGAGTTTTAGCGAAGGTATTCAGTAAGATTTAGACGAATGAAAAAAACATCAGTCGTCTAAATCTTAGAGGCAATGGTATAGCAACGCAATTTCAAGAAATTAACTGGGGTATTGGCCATGCAAACATCTCTCAACCTGGTAAATACTTTTGCCGATACCAAGACGGCAGAGGTGAAACGTGAGACGTTTGGTCGCTTTGTGACCAACGCCAATGCTCATACAGAAAATATCACTTGGCACTACGCCAGCGTGACTTCAGCTGTAAAACAGCATTCTTTGCAGCAAGTGTCTGTGACCTTGTGGTTGACGGGACTAAGTGCCTCTGGTAAGTCGAGTATCGCATGTGCCTTGGATGATTTATTGATAAGGCGCGGCTATCACAGCGCCGTGTTGGATGGTGACAATTTGCGACATCATCTAAACAGTGATTTAGGCTTTTCAGCCACAGACAGACGGGAAAATATCCGGCGTACGGCAGAAGTCGCACATTTATTTAATGAAGCTGGCATGATAGCTATCACCGCTTTAATTTCCCCGCATAAGGCGGATCGCGAGATGGCTCGAGCGATTATTGGTGAGCAGCGATTTTTGGAAGTGTACGTTAGTGCATCGGTTTCTAAATGTGAGGAACGGGACCCTAAAGGTTTATACGTCAAAGCGCGACAAGGAAGAATCCCTGAATTCACGGGCATTTCCGCTCCCTATGAAGCGCCACAAGCTCCAGCATTAGAAATCAACACCGAAAACACGACTATCGAAGCCGCGGCTGAGCAATTGTTTAATTTTCTTGTGGGGCAAGCTTATCTCAAGTAGCGGAGCGCGGCCTATCATGGACAGTATTTCCGAATCTAAGCCAGTTTGTTATGACATCTTTAATGGTGATGCAGATGGGATTTGCGCCTTGCATCAACTGCGGATGGCATTCCCGCAAGAGGCCATTGAAGTTACCGGTGTCAAACGTGATATTGCTTTACTAGAAAAAATTCAGGTGCGTGCGGGTGATCATCTGACCGTACTCGATATTTCACTCGATACCAATGTGGATGCCTTGCGCCGACATTTAGACGCCGGTGCCTTCGTCACGTATTTTGATCACCATGAAGCAAAGTCAGCTTTTCAGCATCCACGTCTGGAAATGCATTGGAGTGCAGCAAGAGATGTTTGCACCAGCATTTTGGTCAGTCGGTTTCTGGAAGATCGTTATGTGATGTGGGCCATTGTTGCGGCATTTGGTGACAACCTGATTCACACTGCAAATGGCATGTGTATGCAGCAGGGGTTAACCTGGGTCGATCGCGGACAATTGCAAGAATTAGGCAAATTGCTTAATTACAATGCCTATGGTGAGCAGTTGTCCGATTTGCACGTACACCCAGCCGAGTTGTATCGCGAAGTGCATCGGTTTGCAAATCCATTCGATTTTATTCGCAGTTCTCCGCATTTTTTAGCTTTGCAATTTGCGTATGCAGAAGAGCTGACTTATTTAAATGACTTGCATCCGGTCGAAGTCAGAAAACAAAGCATTATTTATATTTTGCCAGATGCTTCCTGGTCCAGACGAATTTCAGGTTTGCTGGCGAATAAACTGCACGAGGAACAGAGAGAATTCTCTTTTGCGGTGCTGACTCCTAAAACAACTGGCGGTTACGTTGTGAGCGTGCGTTCCGCTCATCCCGAGGCGAAGCCTGCCAGTGAGTTTTGTTCTACTTTCCCGCAAGGCGGGGGGCGCCAATTAGCGGCGGGGATTAATCATTTAGAAGTAGCTGAGGTTGAACAGTTTTTCAGGCGTTTCTTTGAGTATTTCGAAGACATTTAGTACAGGCTGCTAAGACAGATAGCTGGCTGTGCTTTCGTTTAACTACAACATACAACGGAGTTAGTCATGCTTGATGCAGAAGTTATTACTCGGCGCCCAGAGATTGCGAACCCACAAACAAGACCACGGCCAGTTTTGATGATACCGTTGCGGCGCTGCGGTAGCCACGCTCTACGTTTGCGCCTCAATAACAGCCCGCAATTTTATTCTCCCTATCCTTTGCATATTGTTGATTTCATGCCTTTACTGGCGAAGTATGGCGATCTTTCCGTTGATCGCCAATATTTTCAGCTTATTGTCGATGTCATCGGCTTGCAATCCGTCAGTATGGTGAAGTGGAAGGATATTGTCTTCGATCCGGTAGAAATTTTCGAAAAAATTCAACATGAACAACGTAGCGTTCATCGCATATTGGGAGAGTTGTTGCTTAGAGCCGGTGAGCAACATGGTGCTTCGGTGGTGATGGATAAGTCTTTGGACAGTGTCCGCTATGCCGATGAATTACTCAGTCTCTTTCCTGATATGCTATTTCTCAACGTGGTACGAGATCCAAGGGCACAGGTGGCGTCGATGAATCGCGCCATTATTCATGATTATGATTCAACCTTGAATGCTTTGACATGGGTGGAGGCACATACAATCGCGCGACAACTTGTAGTTCATTATCCTGATCGCGTTCTAACGATACGTTATGAGGATTTTTTAAATAACCAGGAAATCGTACTACGCCGGATTTGTTTGTTTTTCGGTATCGACTTTTTGCCAGAAATGCTCGATGTATCACATTCAATGGAAGCGCAACAAATTTCGCAGTTATCAGCATTATGGGAAACCAATAGTTTTCCACCAGTGATGGCGAATAAAGATAAATTCAAACAACAATTGAGCATGCAGGAGATCGAAATTATCGAATACTTGTGCCGTGATTTTATGGACTTGTATGGATACGAAATGATGACCGAAGCTAAGATTCAAGTGACAGAGGGGATGGTCTCAGCGGCAAAAGAACAATCAGCCGCTACACGTTTGCAAGCATGGGCTAGCCTGAAGGAAAATAATTTTAAAGACTTTGTGTTGCGGCAATTCCGCGCTGATTATCTGACACAATTGCGTTTAAGGAATAATTAATCACCATTATTACTTTAATTCGCCTCAGAATTAAATAGTTCTGAGGCGCGGCAGATCAAACTACAGCGATAAGAACTCCGGCTGTCAGCACTAAACTGCCAGCGATACGCTCGGTGATTAAAGCGTATTTTTCCTGCGTCGCCAGATGACTCGCCTTACTTGCCAACATGCCGTATCCGAGTAAGATAAAAAATTCTGGAATAATCGAACACGCAGCGAGGATCAGCATTTGTAGGCCGATTGGTTTTAAGGGATCGATAAATTGCGGCAAAATCGCGACAAACGTCAGCATGCTTTTGGGATTGGTCAGCTGCAGCATCAAGGCCTTGCCAAAAATCGTCTTTCCCGATTCGGGCTGATCGTCGATACGAGAGAGGGTGATTGGCGATGGCCTGCCAAAAATCGCCGATAAACCCAGATACACCAGATAGGCCGCGCCAAGGTATTTAATCCCCATGAAGATATACGGAGATGCCAATAACGCGCCACCTAGACCGGTCGCCGAGAGAGTGAAAAAAATTGCGTTGCCGACCAGAATGCCCAGCGTCACAAATAATGACTTTTGCCATCCACGCGCAATACCATACGCCACCACCATCATCACCGCTGGTCCTGGTGATAAGGACATCGCTGCTTCGGTGACGGTGAATAGCGCCCAACTTTCAAATGTCATCGCCATCCGCTTACGCCTTTACAAATTGGAGTAAGGTATTGAGTACCGCTTCTGATTGCTCAGACATCATTGAGTGTCCACAGTTATCCAGTATCACAGTTTTGCCGTGGGTGATGATCTTGGTCAGCGTGCCTGTTGCTTTGGGTGGCGTCATCATGTCTTTTTTACCGATCAAAAATAAGGTCGGACATTGCACGGTTTGTGCTGCTGCTTCGCCATTTTTGTAGGCGTTGCAGGCGAAGAAATCGGTATAAAACAGTTTGTCAGGATTGATTTTGGACATTCTTTGCATCAGTCGCTGACTGCCGCCGAGCACAGAAAAACCTGGGCCGGGAAATGAAGGTTTGTGTGCAATAGAAGTGTGTGACCAGATGTTGACCATATCGATCGCTGTCTGCTCCTCGTCACGCGCTGCATTGAGTAGCGTATCAGAGACTTTCATTGGATAGGCTGTTCCCAACAAGCACAAACATTTTACGCGATCTTTCGCTTTGGCGCAGGTTTCCAGAGCAATCAATGATCCCATGCTATGCCCGACCAAGGTTGCCTCAGGGATGTGCGCTGCATCTAATAAAGCGATCAACCAGTCAGCCATTTGCTCGACGGAAGTCAGCGCAGCGCCCTTGCTGCGGCCATGTCCAGGCAGATCAACTGCAAGGACGTTATAGCCATGGTGTGCAAAATAACGGCTTTGCAGTGCCCAGACCGAGTGGTCATTTTGGGCGCCGTGAATGAAGACCACAGTTGGTAGTGCTGGGTTCAGAGATTTGCCGCCGGTATAGCAATAGGCTTCTTGCTGATTGACTTGAAATAACATCTCAGGCTCCTTTTTGGGCTGCTTTCAAGCCACGGGTCAAATCTTCAATCAAATCGTCTACATTTTCCAGACCGACGGATAATCGCATCGTACCTTCTGTAATGCCTGAAGCACTGAGTTGCTCTGCTGGGACACGGAAATGGGTGGTAGAGGCCGGGTGGATGACCAGTGATTTGGCATCGCCAACATTCGCCAGATGCGAGAAGATATTGAGTGATTCGACAAAGCGCTGACCTGCGGCGCGGTCACCTTTGAGATTAAATGAAAATACCGCGCCACAACCTTTTGGTAACAAGGTTTTCGCCAGTTCGTAATCAGGATGTGAAGGCAATTCTGGATAGGATACCGACGCCACTGCTGGGTGGGAAGCTAGGAACTCGACCACTTTACGGGTATTGGCGACATGTCTGTCCATGCGCAAGCCTAAGGTTTCTATGCCTTGCAAAATCGCAAAAGCATTGTGTGGGCTCATACACGCACCAAAGTCACGCAAGCCTTCACGGCGTGCCCGTAATGAAAACGCTGCTACGGTTGATTCTTCAGTAAATACCATGCCATGGAAACCGTCATAGGGTTCACATAACTCACTAAAGCGGCCGGTTTTTTCATAGGCTTCTTGCCAGTCAAAGGTGCCGCCGTCGACTAGCAAGCCACCAATGGCCGTACCATGACCGCACAAAAATTTTGTTGCTGAATGGAATACCAGATCCGCACCAAGATCAAAAGGACGAAGTAAATACGGTGTCGTAAACGTCGAGTCAACCATCAGTGGCAGATAGTTTTCATGTGCGATGGCAGCAACGGCAGGAATATTCAACACGTCTAATCCTGGGTTGCCTAAGGTCTCGGCGAACAATGCTTTGGTATTCGGGCGAATTGCATTGCGCCACGCGTCCATATCACGCGGATCGACGAAGGTAGTTTCTATGCCGAAACGTTTCATGGTGTAAGCCAACAAATTTTGTGAGCCACCGTACAAAGCACGCGAGGCAACAATATGTGAGCCTGCTCCAGCTATGGTTGACAGACCGAGATGCATGGCTGACTGTCCGCTCGCAACTGCAATCCCGGCGACACCGCCTTCTAATGCTGCAATGCGTTCTTCTAGTACGGCGTTAGTTGGATTGGAAATGCGCGAATACACATGGCCAGCACGTTCCATATTAAATAGAGACGCCGCCTGATCTGAATCCTTAAAAACGTAAGATGAAGTGAGGTAAATCGGCGTTGCCCGGGCGCCCGTTGCCGGGTCAGGTGCTGCACCTGCGTGCAAGGACAGGGTATCAAAGCCGGGATAGTGTGGGCCGCTCATAAACTGGTATCTCCAAATTGTGATGCCGCAATGCTACCATTAACGTCACAAAATGAAATTGTGTTTTCGGTAGGAAAAAGTGTGAACATGCTGGATTTTTTGCATCGCTTACGATACATTGGAATACAGTTTCATAAAACACAGAAAACAGGAGGAGCATGCCATGAAAGTTTCTGAAATACTCCAGGTAAAGGGTAATATTCTTTTTACTATTACACCGGACACGCCGATCACTGAAGCCGTGAGTGTGATGGAAGAAAAAGATATAGGCTCTCTGGTTGTCATGGAGTACGGTGATCTCGCCGGTATTTTGACCTTCCGTGAGGTGATCCGTGCGATTCACTCCAATAATGGCGCGCTGGGGACTGGTACTGTGCGTAAATATATGGATGATCATCCGATTACCGTCACACCCGAGACCGAAGTCAATGAAGTACGCCGTATGATGCTGGAAAAGCACTCACGTTATCTGCCAGTCATGGATGCTAAAACCTTGCTGGGCGTGATTTCATTTTATGACGTCGCCAAAGCAGTGCTTGAAGCGCAAAGTTTCGAAAATAAAATGCTCAAAGCCTACATTCGTGATTGGCCAGCAGAACAGAATGAAGAGTAAGCAAACAATGTTTTTTAATTGAACATAACGCCCGCACAGAGATTGTCGCGGGCGTTTTTTATTGTCTCAAATGAGGAATTACATATGCATATCGCCGTCGTAGGGGCAGGGTTATCGGGCTTGACCGCAGCACGTCAATTACAATCGCAAGGTCACCATGTGACCGTCTATGAAAAAAGCGCTGGAGTAAGTGGTCGTATGAGTACCCGCCAAACTGAGTTAGGTGGATTTGACCATGGCGCACAATATTTCACGGCAAGTACAGATCGATTTAAAAAAGAAATCAGCGATTGGAAAAAATCTGGCTGGGTCACAGCCTGGGATGAGAAATTAGTTTCGCTTGATCATGGAACTGTAAAGCCTGCAGGTAAATCAGCAACACGCTACGTTGCGACACCAGGTATGAATGCGTTGGGAAAACAACTTGCGCATGGTCTGGATGTCAGAAAAGAGCAGCAAGTTATGGCTTTAGAAGCTTATGGCGATCAGTGGCTTCTGAAAGTGCAAGCCGATACCGTTTGCATTCCTGCTTCTGCAGGTCCATTTGATGCAGTAATTCTGGCAATTCCTGCTGATCAGGCCGCAGCTTTGTTGCATGAGTTTCCAAAGTTTGAAGCGCAAGCAAATAAAGCGAAGTTGGCACCGTGCTGGGCGCTGATGTTGGGTTTTCAGACATCGCTAGACTTGCCCTATGGCGGCGCTTGGGTCAATCAATCTCGTTTGTCATGGATTGCCAGAGATACGTCAAAGCCTGAGCACAGAGCAGGGGAGCGATGGGTTGCTCATGCATCACAAGCCTGGAGCATTGAGCATCTGGAAGAGGAGCCGGAACGTGCCAAAGAAAAATTGCTCAAAGCTTTTCACGAGGCAACTGGCTCCTGGATACAGCCTATCCATGCTGTCGTACATCGCTGGCGTTTTGCGCAAGCTGAACATCCATTGCCTCAAGACTGCATGTGGGATGCTAAGCGCAAAGTCGGCGTCTGTGGCGACTGGTTCGCAGCAGGGCTGGAAGGCAGTGGCCGGGTTGAAAATGCCTTCCTTAGTGCTTTAGCTTTAGCAAAATCGCTTAGCTAAATCGTCACTTTTATACATTTCATTGCAACATCTTGGCAAGCCCGCGTGCGGGCTTGCCTGCATCGTAAATAGTCCAGCTTTTACGAACATGATCAGGGACATTCCAAACAGCAACCGTTCCGGCGCGGAATAGCACAGTTTCACCGGCATTGACTGTAAATTCTTTGCCTTGGTAGTTGAGGCGAACGCTACCATCAAGAATGTAGACCGCCTCGTCAAACTGGTAATGCCATTCAAACGTCGAAGCGTCACACTCAAATATCCCAGAGCTGATTGTGCCGTCGCTAGATTTGAAAAATTCATTTGCCCGGAAATTTGGCGTGCCAGACTTTACCCATGTCGGATCAACATGAAATGGCGTCAGGTGGAGTTTGACTGCTTCTGAACTTGGGGCTGGCATTTTCGAAACATGCCGGATTGCTTGGTAGGCGACAAATCCTGTCAGAGTAATGATGCCGCCTGCAATAGCCGCTTTGATTCTGGTTTTCATGCACAATGTAACGAAATGTATAAAGTGTGCATGGTAGCGTAAGATTTGATTTTTTGCTACTGTTTCTCACCAGTTTGAAGTCTCCATAAGCTTGTATAGCCAGTATTGAGTGCCAATAACTCTTCGTGTGTGCCGCTTTCCACGATGCGACCTGCTTCTAGTAAGTGAATGCAATCGGCCTGACGAACTGTCGATAGGCGGTGCGCAATGACGATCGTTGTGCGATTGCGACTAACTACGTCCAGACTGCGTTGTATCGCTGCTTCTGTTTCATTATCAACCGCACTGGTTGCTTCATCCAATATCAGAATTGGCGGATTTTTGAGTATGGCCCGCGCCAACGCTAAACGCTGACGCTGACCGCCAGACAATTTTTGCCCACGCTCTCCAATCCGGGTCGCAAAACCCAATGGCAATTTGTTGATGAATTCGCTCGCTTCGGCAGCTTGTGCCGCAGCGGCAATTGCTTCGTCGCTGACGTGATGCATGCCGTAAGCAATATTGTCAGCAATCGTCCCATCGGTTAAAAAGCTATCTTGGGCGACATAACCAATCACGCGCCGTAAATCTTGTAAGTTCAAGCTATCTGTCGGTATGCCATCAAGCAAAATGCGTCCATGTTGTGGTGTGTAAAACCGCAGTAGTAACTTCACCAGCGTTGATTTACCCGAGCCAGTGGAGCCAACAAAGGCAACTGTTTTACCAGCAGGGATGCGCAAATTGATGTCTTGCAAAGTGATTTGGTCACCGTAAGAAAAGCCAACATGTTCAAATTGCAGTTCGCCTTTGACCGTTGCTGGAGTCAGGTGTTGGCCTTCATAACTGATGCTGATCTTGGTATCGAGCAGATTCATAGCGCGATCTATCGCAGACATGGACCGTTGATACATATCCGCTACATCTGCGAGGGCTGTCATTGGCCACAATAAACGTTGCGTCAGGTACACCAGCACAGAGTAAGCGCCGATTGCTAAATCGCCATGCAGCGTCAGCCAGCCGCCGTAGACCAGCGTAGCGGTAAAGCCAGCGAGAATCGCCATGCGAATGACAGGGGTGATCGCCGAGCTGATGGCGATGGCTCTGGCGTTTGCTTCACGATAATTATTGCTGGCTTCGGCGATGTGATTTTTCTCAAAATCCTCTGTCGCAAATGCTTTGATCGTAGCTAGACCGAGCAAATTATTATTGAGTCTGGCACTGACATCGCCCGCCGCTTCACGCACTTCCGCATAGCGAGGTGCTAAGCTCCTTTGAAACCAAAATGCACCAAACAAAATAGCTGGTACTGGCAACAAGGAAATTACTGCCAATGACGGCTGCAGTGCAAAGAATACGGCACTCACCATAATGGAAGAACAGACGACCTGAATGATTTGATTTGCGCCGCCATTTAAAAAACGTTCCATCTGGTTGATGTCTTCGTTTAACACTGACATTAAATTTCCGGTACGTTGATTTTCAAAATACGCCATTTCTAATTTCTGCACATGGTCGTAAGTGTCTAGTCGCAAGTCGTGCTGTAGATTTTGTGCGAGTTTTCGCCATTTCAATGACAGTAGATACTCAAACCACGATTCGCCACCCCATATCAGAGCGTTGACGAGCCCCAAAAAAATCAATTGATGCCATGTGTCGACTATGCCGAATCCGCCTAGTACACGTTTTGCTAAAAAACTTTTATCGCCATTGACGACAATATCCACCGCAATACCAATCAGGACTTCTGGCAGGATATCGAAAAATTTATTCAACACCGAATACAGTGCTGCAAGACGAAAGTCGGAACGATATTGCTTCGCGTAGTGAAGAAGTTTTTTCAGTGGGTGGGTTGGTGGCATAGTGGGCAGATGAAGATTCTTATTGGTATGTTGGAAGGGGCGCTGAGGGATAGATTCTACCGTGACTGATATTTTGATGCAGCAACCAAGTCTTGATGTTAGGCGCGCCCACGAGCTTGTATTTCAGATTGGCCTTGCAGATAATTGATGCATACTCCGCCTGATTTTAAAAAAAATACCCACACGTCATAGAGATCATGTGGGCATTTTTTTATACAGGGTAGGAGTATGTGTCACCCTGTTTATTTTCTGCGGATTTGGCTTAGTCTTCGCGGCGCAGATGTGGGAACAGGATCACGTCACGGATATTTGGTGAGTCGGTAATCAACATCATCAAACGGTCAATGCCGATACCGCAACCGCCGGTTGGAGGCAGGCCGTATTCGAGGGCGCGGATGTAGTCGGCGTCGTAGAACATGGCTTCGTCGTCGCCTGCTTCTTTTGCGGCCACTTGTGCCTGAAAGCGTGCTGCCTGATCTTCTGCATCGTTCAACTCTGAGAAGCCGTTCGCAATTTCGCGGCCTGTCATGAATAATTCAAAGCGCTCAGTAATGCCAGGTGTCGTGTCAGATGCACGTGCCAGTGGTGACACTTCGACAGGGTAGTCGATGATGTAGGTTGGGTTCCACAATTGTGCTTCAGCGGTTTCTTCAAACAAGGCCAATTGCAATGCGCCCAGACCTGCTGTGGCGAAAGGTTTGACGCCAAATTTCAACAATTCTGTTTTGATGAATTCTGCATCATGCAATTGTTCATTGGTGTAGTGTGGCGCATATTTATTGATCGCACCAACGATCGTCAGGCGTTCAAATGGCTTGGATAAATCCAGCTCTTTACCTTGATAGGTCAATACCGCAGTGCCGTGCGCATCTTCCGCTGCTTTGCGAATGACTTGTTCAGTGAAGTCCATCAGCCATTTGTAATCAACATAGGCTGCATAGAATTCCATCATTGTGAATTCAGGATTGTGGCGTGGCGATACACCTTCATTGCGGAAGTTGCGATTGACTTCAAAGACACGATTAAAGCCACCGACCACCAGGCGCTTCAGATACAACTCTGGTGCGATACGCAGGTACATTTCCATGTCTAACGCATTGTGGTGCGTGATGAATGGTTTTGCAGCAGCGCCGCCAGGGATGACGTGCAACATCGGTGTTTCTACTTCCATAAATTCATGGATGGCCATGAAGTTACGGATGGAACTCATCGCCGCAGTACGTGCCTTGAATGTGCGACGGGTGTCTTCGCTCATGATCAGGTCGACGTAACGCTGGCGGTATTTGGTCTCCTGATTTGCCAGACCGTGGAATTTGTCTGGCAGAGGGCGCAAGGATTTGGTCAGCAAACGTAAAGTCGTGACTTTGATCGTCAGTTCATCCGTTTTAGTTTTAAATAAAACGCCTTCGATACCGAGGATATCGCCCAGATCGTAATGGCGGAAGGCTTCCATTTCTGCTTCGCCAGTCTTGTCGGTCGTGACGTAGAGCTGAATGCGGCCATCAGCACGGATACCGGACGCGTCTTGCAATGTCGCGAAAGCGGCCTTTTTGCCTGCTTCACGCTTGAGCATCATGCGGCCGCCAACGCTGACTTGCACGTTCAGTGCTTCTAATTCTTCACGAGCGATGTCGCCGTATTGCGCTTGCAAGTCTGCAGCTTTATGCGTAGGGCGGAAGTCGTTCGGGAAAGCAATGCCTTTGGCGCGAATGGCGTCTAGCTTTGCACGACGTTCCGCGATGATGGAGTTTTCATCAACCGGCAATTCGGTGGCAGTGCTTTGATTGTTTATTTCTGACATAAGATTTCTCTCAGTTTCTCAGTTTATTGGGCAGCTTGCCCATCGATTATTGGTGCTGGTAAGTGCGCCTGTCGCAACGATGTTTATCATGTTGAATGACGCAGGAACGCGCTCACGGATATTTAAATCAAACGCCTTGCTTCAAAGATGCCGCAATAAATTCATCAATATCGCCGTCGAGCACCGCTTTGGTATTGCCTGTTTCAAAACCAGTACGCAAATCTTTAATGCGTGATTGATCGAGCACATAAGAACGAATCTGATGACCCCAGCCGACGTCGGTTTTGGAATCTTCCAGATTTTGTTTTTCGCTCATGCGTTTGCGCAATTCCAGCTCGAACAGCTTAGCTTTCAACATTTCCCATGCTTCTGCACGGTTGCGATGTTGGCTGCGATCGTTCTGACATTGCACAACAATACCGGACGGACCATGCGTTAAACGCACTGCGGAGTCGGTCTTATTAATATGCTGACCACCAGCACCGGACGCGCGATAGGTATCGGTACGCACGTCGGCAGGGTTAATATCGATCTCGAACGAGTCATCCACTTCTGGATACACAAACAAGCTGGAGAATGAGGTATGACGACCATTGTTAGAGTCAAATGGTGACTTACGCACCAGACGATGAACGCCAGTTTCTGTGCGCAGGAAGCCATAGGCGTATTCGCCTTCTACTTTTAAGGTCGCGGTTTTGATACCGGCAACGTCGCCATCGGATTGTTCCAGGATCTCAACTTTAAAGCCTTTGCGTTCGCAATAGCGCAGATATTGGCGCAACAACATTGAAGCCCAATCTTGTGCTTCCGTACCGCCCGCACCAGCTTGAATATCGATAAAGCAGTTGTTTGGATCCATAGGATTGTTAAACATCCGGCGGAATTCCATACCTTCAACCAAGCCGCGCAAATCTTGGGCGTCGATTTCGATTGCTTCTAAAGTATCGTCATCCGCTTCTTCACGTGCCATCTCGAATAAATCGTTGGCATCGCGTAAGCCGGCATTGGCTTTGTTGAGCGTATCAACAATCGCTTCTAAGGATTTTTTTTCTTTACCAAGATCTTGGGCGCGTTTAGGGTCATCCCAAACTTTAGGATCTTCTAATTCGGCGTTAACTTGTTCTAGTTTCTCTGACTTGATATCGAAGTCAAAGATACCTCCGAAGTTCGGCTTCGCGGACCGTCAGGTCGGCAAGCAGGGAGGACAGGCTATTGAGGCGTTCGGCTTCCATAATGTCGCTTTTCTAATGCAATAAAACCTTGCATTATAACCTCAGGCGCAAGGTAGTTGCCGATACTTTTGCCTATACTTTGTCAATACGCGCTGCCCTATTCTTAAAAAGGGGCGAGATTGTGCTTTACCAGAGCGAACTGGCCACGGTTGGTTGAGCTTTTCGATGACTTTCTAGCCATTTTGCTAAATGCGTTTTAAAGCAGGAAGGGCAGATATGGTATTGCGTGATTTTGGCGGAACCGCCGCTGGGAAGGGATTCTTCCTCTTCCATTGAGATGGTGGTGTTGATTTTTTCGTGTTCTTTGTCGCTCCAGTTTTCATCCCATAAGGACTCGGCTCCACAGACATCGCAGGTAAGCTTATCGAAAACTTCTTCGGTATGCTCTAAAATCAAAACGGTTTTCATGTGTTTCATACTGCCTCCAGGTGGTAGGTGTAAAAAAATGCGTATAAACCGATCGGTTGATTTTACATCAGCAAAGCGGATGAAATATCTGTGCTTATAAAAAAAGCTGCGTCGAATGCGCAGCTTTTCATGGTGTTTTACATTTTACTCAGAACGCGTTAGTGAATCATTAACGACGCCCGGATTTTGCTGGTGCCGCTTTGGGCTTTGCTGATTTGTAAGCCAGACCTGGGCGGGCGGGCGCTGTGACTGACTTTGCTGCCGTTGGCGTCTTGCCGTGGGTGACCGGCTTTTTACCAAAAGTATTGATCTTTGGCGCAGCTACCCTGCGGCCATTGGCAACACCACTTTCTTCAATCGTGATTGGAATCACTGGTTGACGTGCCGGAATCAAATGGCGTGGGCCGCTGCCTATCAAATCGCGGCGCCCCATGCGTACCAGCGCTTCGTGGATGATTTCCCAGTTTTCTGGCGCATGATAACGTAGCAAGGCTTTGTGTAATTTACGAATTTTGCCCGAACGTGCTGTTTCTACCACCTCTGAATCTGCTGTCACTTTCTTGAGCGGATTTTTGCGTGTATGGTACATGGTGGTCGCCAATGCCATTGGGGTTGGCATGAAGGTTTGCACCTGATCCAGTTTGAAATCATTTTTCTTCAGCCAAATCGCCAGATTGACCATATCTTCATCGGTCGAACCAGGATGAGCGGCAATGAAGTATGGGATTAGATACTGTTCTTTGTTCGCTTCTTTGGAGTACTTCTCAAACATTTGTTTGAATTCATCGTAGCTGCCGATGCCTGGCTTCATCATTTTCGACAAAGTATCGGATTCAGTATGTTCAGGTGCGATTTTCAGTAATCCACCGACGTGGTGAGTCACTAGTTCTTTCACGTATTCTGGCGATCTGACGGCGAGGTCGTAGCGTAAACCTGAGCTGATCAGGATTTTCTTCACACCAGGAATGGCGCGCGCTTTGCGGTAAATCGAAATCAATTTACTGTGATCAGTACCCAGATTGGAGCAAATTGATGGATACACGCAAGACAAACGACGGCATGATTCTTCGATTTTTTTGTCTTTGCAGGCCAGACGGTACATGTTGGCTGTTGGGCCGCCCAGATCCGAAATGGTGCCGGTAAAGCCTTTGACTTTATCGCGGATTTCTTCAATCTCACGCAAAATTGACGGTTCAGAGCGGCTTTGAATAATGCGACCTTCGTGCTCAGTAATCGAGCAAAACGTACATCCACCAAAGCAGCCACGCATGATGTTGATTGAGAAGCGGATCATTTCCCACGCAGGAATGCGGGCTTTGCCATACGCCGGATGTGGTGCACGTGCATAGGCGCGGTCATAGACGCCATCCATTTCATCCATTGCTAATGGCAGCGGCGGCGGGTTGAGCCAGACGTCACGGTCGCCGTGTCCTTGCACCAGCGCCTTGGCATTGCCCGGATTGGCTTCCAGATGGAATACTCTGGAGGCGTGGGCATACATCACTGCGTCGTCTTTGACTTCATCAAACGAAGGCAGGCGGATCACTGACTTATGTTGCTTGTTCTTGAGCATCAGTTGTCGTTCTTCACGGCTCATGATGCGAATGGCTTGCTGTTGCACTACGTTGACCGCCGGGGCTTCAGACGCTACTATTTTGGCATCATCACCAGTTGCGCACTTCGCGTCTTTTTCTGGCGTCATTGCATAGGGGTCGGTATGCGCTTCGAGTTTGCCTGGCGTATCGATTTTGACCGAATTGATTTCAGTCCAATCGTCATCTGGCAACCAGCCACGCGGTACCATGAATGCAGTGCCACGTAAATCGCGGATGTCTTTGATTGCTTCGCCTTGGGCAAGACGATGCGTCAGATCAATCAAAGCACGTTCTGCATTGCCGAATAACAGAATGTCCGCTTTAGAATCAGGCAGCACAGAACGGCGAACTTTGTCTGACCAATAATCGTAGTGCGCAATACGACGCAGGCTCGCTTCAATACTACCTATGACGACATTTGCATCAGGGAATGCCTCACGTGCGCGTTGTGCGTAAACCACCAACGCACGGTCGGGGCGCTTGGTGCGATCACCATCGGGAGTGTAGGCGTCTTCGGAGCGGATTTTGCGGTCAGCCGTATAGCGATTTACCATGGAATCCATATTGCCCGCCGTGACGCCAAAATATAAATTTGGCTTACCAAGAACGCGGAAGGCATCGGCAGATTGCCAGTCAGGTTGGCTGATAATACCAACTCTAAAGCCATGATGTTCAAGCAAGCGACCGATCAAGGCCATACCGAAGCTAGGGTGATCGATGTAGGCGTCACCCGTGACTAAAATAACGTCGCAACTATCCCAGCCCAGCTTGTCCATTTCGGCGCGTGACATAGGTAAAAATGGGGCTGTGTTGCTCCCGCCGACATCAGAGCGGAAGCGCGGGAAAGAGAAAAGATTTTTTGGCAAAGGATTCATGGGCGCGATTTTACCGGAAAGCCGCTAGCCTTGCTTGGTGTATGAAGAATTTATGCTGAATAATCAAACGCTTGCGTAAGAATTTGCTCACAGCTGTGATGAAAAACCTAATTTATTTCGCAATACGTGAATGCTTTTCAGTTTTTGATATCAATATTGTTACGCATGAGTGCGTCAACCTCCGTGTTTTTATGGCGCGGTATCCATTTGAGCCGCACTGCCGGAAGCAGCGAGAGCAATGCCTGCGCCTTCTGCCTGTATTCAACGAGTCGTGCCGAAGCTTTTGCTTCTGATCCTAAAACATCATGGATTACAACTTGGCTATCACCTCTCAATAACACGCTTTCTGCTTGCGACGGGTTGACATGTTGCTTAATGAGTGTCAAGGCGGCAATCAGGGCTTGGTATTCTGCATCACTGCTGTCACCGTAGCCTATGTGTTGGGAGCGGCTAAAATGTTCGCCGTTTTTTCCTTTTAAGATACAAGCCAGGTGGCATGTACCTGGATTGGGTTTTGCTGATCCATCGAACCAGGCTAGCCAATCTGCGTCTGCAAATAAATCGGCGTTTTTTAATTGTTTTGACATGAATACTTATTACTTGTGCGCCGTTTTAATTGGCTGTCATTGGCTGTTGGTGGGCGCAAATTTTAACCCAACTGATAGAAGATGCCATATTAGCTATATTTTTTGCACCAATCAGTGCATAGTAGCTTGTATAAGTCTGAAGCTTTTATCTCAAAGTGGATATTCACGTTTTATTTTTAGTGGAAATATATTCTATGTTTACTCTCATTAAACAAGCATTTAGGCGATTTCTGACAAAGATTTTTGATGATGCTATTCGTATTGAATATCAAAAAGCTGGTCTGATAAAGAAAAACATTGCGCTTGAAGGTGGTGATATATCTTACTTATGTAGTAATACTGTCTCTCTCGTAAATCAATCTGGTGGCGTGCTGTTGATGTTACACGGGTTTGGCGCGGAAAAAGAAATCTGGTCTGGTTTTGCCCGACATTTGGCGACCTCACTGCCGATATTGATTCCAGATTTGCCCGGTCATGGTGAAAATAATCAGGATTTTGAGGTCGATTATTCGGTTCATAGCCAGACCAATCGTGTGCATAAGTTACTGCAGGCTCTAAATGTGAGTAAGGTTCATATTGTTGGTCATTCTATGGGTGGAGCAATCGCTTTGCGCCTTGCTCATCTATATCCAGAGATCGTCTCTTCCTTGGTCTTAATCAGTGCCGCTGGCGCTGAAATCAAGCCTGGTGTCTTGGAAAACATCGTTGATAGCCGCGATCTGAATCCTTTGGTGGATGTTAAAAATAAGGAAGATTTTCAACGCTTAATAGAATTTTGTATGAGTAAGCCGCCGTATGTGCCCAGGCCATTTTTTAATTTGCTTGCAGATAAAAAAATCGCACGTTTTGAAATCGATAAAAAAATATTTGCCGATATCACAGCAGATATTGACCAGAGTGGACATCTTGATATTATCAAGGTGCCATCGCTCATTATTTGGGGTGATCAGGATCAGATTTTGAATGTTGCCGACGCAGATTATTTAAATCGACATTTAACAGGAAGTCATAAAATTATATTGCCGGGAATAGGGCACGTGCCAATAATGGAGGATCCGCGCCAAACCGCGCTCCATGCAAAATATTTTTTAGAGCATCTTGCGCTTTAATTCGGTAACACTTGTAGTTTCGTCGTTAACGGCACTTTTTTTGCTATTTTTTCTGAATTTTGTATAACTGTGTAAAAAATAGGCAATATGCCATTTCATTTTCGACGTACTACATAGAAAATGAAGAATAGCGTCATATTATTGCCTTACAAATTAGGAGTACAAAGTGTCAATTTCTTCATTGGGTACCGGAAATTACCAGACCGTCGGGGCTTTAGGGACAGCAACCAACACTGTATCGACTGCCCCTGTCTCGCCCGCGTCCTCTGATAGCGCAGCCTCGACGTCGGCAACGTCAACTGCAAACGGCAGTGCTTTGTCTGCGGCAATTGCGCAAGCTTTATCACAAATTAATCCAAATATTGATTTGACGACTTTATTGTCATCGAGCGGCCAGCAGTCTTCGTCTAACTTTACCAGCAGCCTACTGAACGCTCTACCGGGGTTAACTAAACAAAATTCAGGTAATACTGATCTGTCGGCTTTGCTTGGTACTTCGCCGGGTAGTACTGATAGCGCCAGTGGGGCCAATCTCGCACAGTTACTTGGTTTCTCTTCAGGACAGTCTTCTTCGGCGCCAGCACCGGTCAAGTTAGATAAGTCCAGTCCGACTTTTAGTCTGCAATCAAGCATTCAGCAATTGATTACGAATTTAGGAAATGGCGGCAGTTCTTCTGATAGCTTGTTTGGAACAAGCAATGATTCATCTGGCTCCTCAGCATCAGCATTACAAAGCTCTTTCAATAGTCTTGTGAAGAGCAGTGGTGGCAATCCTCATCAAGCTGACCTTCAGTCCTTTTTGAAATTGGTTGCCGCCAATGTTGAAGGAAGTGTTTCGATAGGAAGTCTTTTTAGTACGAGCGCCTGACTGAAAGTGTTGATTGTGGCGTTGGGTTAGCTTTAGATTCTTCATTGTTCTTTCTTAAATGAGATAAGCCTGCAAATCTGAATTTGCAGGCTTTTTTTGTTTTCAGCCGCCTATTTTTGATCGCGTGGTCGTGCACAGCGGGCATGTTTGCATTGAAATGCTCACTACTGCTTAGTCCTGATAATCTGACGATCACGGCTAAATTTTCAAAATATAACCGATGACTTCAGTCCCGTTAGGGATCATAATGTAATGCATTAAATATAATGATAAGGGGCAGGGTATGAGCGCATGGATGACCTGGGCGGTGCTGGCTGGTGTGGTCGTTATCTTGGAATTATTTAGCGGAACTTTTTATCTGTTAATGATTTCATTAGGCATGATTGCTGGGGCATTATCTGCCCTGATTGGTTTTGGCACTTCAGTTCAACTGATCGTGGCTGGCATTGTAGGATCAGTGGCGACGATAGCTTTGCACTCTAGTAAATATGGCTGGAAAGGGAATGTCGATGCGGCGCGAGATCCGAATGTGAATATGGATATAGGTCAGATTATCGAAGTGCCGCAATGGAATGAACAAGGAAATGGGAATTTTACGGCGCGGGCTTCCTACCGCGGAGCAATGTGGGACGTGGAAATGCATCATGGAAGTGGTGAACCTGGACAATATGTGATTCAGGAAGTGCAAGGTAGTAAGTTGATCGTCAAGCTATCAACAAGATAGGTTCTTTTTTGAAGTAAGAATTTGGTCGTGCTTGGTATAAATTTCAAATAACAATAAGGTGGATATATGGAAAGTATTGGTAGCGTTGCTCTGGTGCTGTTTGTTTTGGCCGTCGTTTTTGTCTTTAAAACGATTAACGTCGTGCCGCAACAGCACGCCTGGGTAGTTGAACGATTGGGTAAATATCACAGCACCTTAGGTCCTGGTTTGAATATCGTGGTGCCGTTTATTGATCGTATTGCTTACAAACATATCTTGAAAGAGATCCCTCTTGATGTGCCACCGCAAGTGTGTATCACCCGAGATAATACGCAATTGCAGGTCGATGGTATTTTATATTTCCAGATAACCGATGCGATGCGTGCCTCTTACGGCTCATCGAATTACATCGCGGCGATTACGCAATTAGCACAGACGACGTTGCGTTCTGTGATCGGTAAAATGGAATTGGATAAAACTTTTGAAGAGCGCGATCACATTAATACCACGATTGTTAGTGCAATTGATGAGTCAGCAGCAAACTGGGGCGTCAAAGTTTTGCGTTATGAAATCAAAGATCTGACGCCACCAAAAGAAATTTTGCATGCGATGCAGGCGCAAATTACGGCTGAACGCGAAAAACGTGCTTTGATTGCAGCGTCTGAAGGCCGAAAGCAGGAACAAATTAATATCGCCACCGGTGAGCGCGAAGCTTCGATTGCTAAATCAGAAGGTGAAAAACAAGCCTCGATTAATCGTGCTCAAGGTCAGGCAGCGGCAATTTTATCGATTGCTGAAGCAAGCGCTGAAGCGATACGTAAAACAGCAGCAGCGATTCAATCTCCCGGCGGTGAAGATGCAGTGAATTTGAAGGTGGCTGAACAATATGTTGCTGCTTTTGCGAATTTAGCGAAGACCAATAATTCGATCATCGTTCCTGCAAATCTGGGTGATATGAGCGGATTAATCGCAACGGCAATGCAAGTCGCTAAGTCTCAGAAAGGTGGTGTCGTTGAGGCACCAAAGCGAGTTAGCTAACGCCTTCAAATATTCAGTTGATCTGATTTTGATGTAAGAAAAGCGGCGCCAGAAATTTCTGGCGCCGTTTTTTTGTATTCACTACGAGTGTTTTAGAAGTACTTAGCAGTAGTGGCAGTTATAGATCGACGCTTGAAATTGCGACACAGTAGCATATCAAATTGACGATTTATCGGAGAATTTTTCTTGCAACTTTATAGCGCAAAAATCAGGAAGAAAAGTATTCTTATCCAGTTTTTAAGCACTCAGTTAGATAGCGTCGTACATGTTATGTGCGGACGTATCTAACTAATTCAGTTTATCGCGCGCCGATTTTCGTTTCGCCAAATAAGGCTTTTTGATCACGCGGTTGAGAGCGCCAGTATTGTTTTGGTGCGTCTACTGATGCGCCAAGTTTGGCGGCAGCATGCCAAGGCCAGTGCGGATCGTACAAAATTCCACGGGCAATGCCTATCATATCTGCCTGACCATTGGCGACAATGCTTTCGGCTTGTTCGGCTTCGGTAATCAATCCGACAGCGATGACCGGCATGGAGGTGGTTTGTTTGATCTTGTCGGCAAATTCAACCTGGTAGCCAGGTACTAAAGGAATTTGCTGTAAAGGCGATACGCCACCACTTGATACGTGGATGAACGAGCATCCACGTTGTTCTAATGCTTTCGTCAGCACGATACTTTGCTCAACATCCCAGCCACCTGTGACCCAGTCGCTGGCAGAAATGCGTATGCCTAGCGTGTAATTTTCTGGCAGTACAGCTTTTACAGCATCAAAAACTTCTAACGGAAAACGCAGGCGATTTTCTAAGCTGCCGCCGTATTCATCGTCACGTTGGTTGGATAATGGAGATAAAAATTCATGCATCAGGTAGCCATGTGCAGCGTGCAGCTCTATGGCGTCGATACCAAGGCGATGTGCACGAATTGCAGCATCGACAAATGCTTGCTTGACCCGTTCCAACCCTGTTTTATTTAGGGCCAAGGGTGGCGTTTCAGTTGGCCCATGCGGAATTGGCGAAGGAGCTACGGTTTCCCAGCCGCCATGATCGGGAGAGATTAATTGTCCACCATCCCATGGTGCCTGGCTTGATGCCTTGCGACCTGCATGGGCGAGTTGAATCGCGATTGGCATCGTGGAATATTGGCGTATTGACGTCAATACTTTAGCAAATGCTGCTTCGGTTTCATCAGACCACAAACCTAAATCTGCGGGAGAAATTCTGCCTATCGGTTCCACGGCTGTTGCTTCTATGATTAATAAGCCAGCGCCTGAAAGAGCCAGACCGCCGAGATGGATCAAATGCCAATCGGTGGCTTGGCCATCGACCGCTGAATATTGGCACATCGGGGCAATCACGATGCGGTTTTTTAATTTAAGATTTCCCAGTGAAATTGGGGAGAAAAGGGCACTCATCGTTCATTTTCCTATCATGGTGAGGTCAATGCAGATGCTTAACAAACATTGCAAGGTTCTCACGCATCATAAGATAAATTATTTTTACGTGCTGAAGAGCGTCAATTTGGAGTGTGCTTGAGTTTTTTGACAGGCAACAAGAATGACACAAAAAACACGACTCAGATAACAGTGGATTAAATCAAACCCCTTTTTCCCTTTGTCAGGCAGTTGTTGAGATATTGCTGACGATGGAGAGGTTGAGGTTGTCCTGTGTCAAAGTGACTGCCGCGGCAGGATTATTTTTAAGGGCATTTGCCCAACTGGTCGTTGTGTCAATCGAACTATTGTTTTGCGATTGTCCAATGGCGGCATATAAGGCGGCATTTGGGTTGCTCGTATTTACTGGAGTACTGATACTTGCCAAAATTGTCTGATTTTGTGCCGCTTGAAGAGATGTTTGGGTTGAAGAATTGCTATTTGTGTTCGTTGAGTTCGAGCTTGATTTTGAGGTGTTTATGCCTGCATTCACAAATGAGCTCAATAATCCTGATGCACTGTAGGTGTCATTGGACGACTGATTTCCGTTAAGAAGGGAGACAATGCTCGACTCTGAAGCCAACGTGACTGCGGAATTCACTAAGCCCGCATTTGCCGTCGACGAGATTGCCGCAGGCGCATTATTGGTGACAGTACTCGTCGTCGTGCTGGGTGTCGTCGCCGTAGGCGCACCCGAAGTACCCGTGCTGGCGCTGGCGAGTGGCGTTGTGGGTATGGATGAAATTGACATATACAATCCCCCTTGTCTGCCTAAATTATCGGCAACTTATTGTCCGACTTTAGCTTTTTATGCGTTTTTTTCTGAAAATCTAAAAAAAGATTTGTATCGGCTTTTTAAGTAACTGGCAAAAAGCCGAAATTGAAAAATTTGTGTTCTGCTGTTATTTTTTAACTGTGTTAATTTACGAAAATTAACGGAAATTTAGTTCTTTAGTGTTCGTTTGACGCAAATGGTGTTTATTTGCAATAAAGCCAATAGAGACAATAAAGATCTAGGCTAGTGTGGCCTACACTGTCTCCTTGATGAATTTTAAGATATGGAAATATTGGTATGAATGAAATAGTGAAGGTCATTGCTGCTCGTTTCCGATTTAGTTATGTGTGGATTATTGTTGGGATTATTTTTCTGGTTTTGCTTTCCGGGGCTGGTATCAGGGCGACACCAGCGATCATGATCCTTCCTTTGGAGCATGAATTTGGCTGGAGCCGTACAACGATTTCTTTGGTCATTTCGATCAATATTGCCTTGTATGGATTAATCGGTCCTTTTTCTGCTGCCGCCATGCAAAGCTATGGTATTCGGCGCATGATTCTGGGGGCATTAGGGTTGCTCGCCATTGGAACCTTTTTTAGTACGTTCATGACATTGCCGTGGCATATGATGCTCGCGTGGGGTGTGGTGGTTGGTGCCGGTAGTGGTGTCGTTGCAAATACCTTAGCCGCAACTATCGTCGGGCGTTGGTTTGAAACGAGGCGTGGTCTGGCGATGGGGCTTTTGACTGCCAGTGCAGCGACTGGACAAATGGTATTTTTGCCCTTGATGGCGTATATGGTTGATCACGTCGGCTGGCGTGCAGTGGCATTGATGGTGTCTGCTGTGGCGGCACTCGCGATTCCTATGGTGGCATTGCTATTGCCTGAGCGTCCTGAGGATGTCGGTATGAAGCGTTACGGCCAAGTTGACGACACGACGCAAAGTGCAATGACTGGCGGTAATCCATTCAAGGCGGCTTTCCAGGCATTGAAGCGCGCGGTCGGTATTCGTGATTTTTGGCTGTTGTTTTTCAGTTTTTTTGTTTGCGGTATGAGTACCAATGGGTACATCGGCGCGCATTTTATCGCTATGTGCAGTGACTACGGCATATTGGCTGTCGGCGGGGCGAGTATTCTGGCCACAATGGGTGTATTGGATTTGGTTGGGACAACTATGTCGGGCTGGTTATCAGATCGCTACAACGCGCGTGTACTTTTGTTCTGGTATTACGGCTTACGTGGTGTGGCCTTGATTTTTCTGCCTCAGGCGTTTGGCCTGAGCTATTTTGGCTTGCCAATTTTTGCCATTATCTATGGCTTGGATTGGATTGCAACTGTGCCGCCGACCGTCAGATTGGCTAATGACGTGTTTGGAAGAGCTGCAGCGCCCATCATTTTTGGATGGGTAGTGGTCGGGCACCAATTGGGTGCTGCAAGTGCTGCTTTACTGGCAGGCTATATGCGCAATAGTCTGGGAAGCTACACCGCGTCGTCTATCATGATGGGTATTGCTTGCATTGTAGCTGCTGTCATGGTGTTGCGGATACACGGTCGCAAACAGGATAGTGATGACGCTATGCAAACAGCGGCCGTTGGATAAAAGCCAAATTTAAGATGTGCTGACATTTTTCAAAATAGCACTCGGTTTTTTTCTGTCGCCAAGGCGCTCAAGGTTTCATGCATTGGCGGCGAGCATCGTTCTAGCTTAATTCTATGATCTTCGCTTGGCACACCATATCAAGCACAATGTGGCTGGCGATAATCCATGCTTGTTGTGGCTTCTCCAGGCGTTGATCTAGGGTCTTGGTAAAGAATTGCATAGAGAGTTTATCAACTCCGGAAAAGGGGTCGTCAAGCGCGATGACCGGACAGCCGACAGACAATGCGGCAGCCAACCAAACTTTGCGCCTGGTGCCCGTTGATAACATAAAAAACTGTTTTTCCAGATGTGGTGCAAGGCTTAATCCTTCGATCGCATGCTGGAGATTTTTTTCATGAAAGTCTGGATAGCTTTCTGCCAGAGTTGAGAGGTAAGTTTCTACGATCGCATTATCGAATTCGTGGCTATGCGCATCAACCCAAAACGCTTGTTTTCGGTAATCTACCGCATGTTGAATCGAATCTGTCTCAGCAATACACAACGCACCATTTGATATCGGCAATCTTCCTGTCAATAATTTGAGGAGGGTGGTTTTGCCGCATCCGTCGTCGCCTTGGATTAGCGTTATTCCTGGGCAAATTGTTGCAGATAAATCCGTAAATAATTTTTTTTCAGGATAATGAAAGCTTAGTTTGTTGATGGTCAATAGTGGTTCTTGTGACATAAGAGTGGTTTTTTATTGAAGTACAGTGTTACCTTGGTTGATAATGAAATAAGTAAAAGCTTGCGTTGTCATCGCCAGACCGATAAAGTAAATACTACATTATTGGATTGGTCTGTTTTCATATTGCTACTCATTCTTATCGCTTGTCCTTTTAATGAATTGATCGACTATGTCAGATGATATCCAGTTAATCGCAATCGACAAAGTCCGGATAGGGATGTTTGTGAAGCTTGACCTGAGCTGGTTTGAGCACTCATTCCCAATGAGCTCGTTCAAGATCACCAATCAGCAACAAATAAATGATTTATTGGCTTTAAAACTCAAGCATGTCCGGTATATCCCGTCAAAATCAGATATGGCGCAGTCTGCAAAAGAGCTAACGTCACCCCCAGTTCCAGAAACCGCAGAGGCTAAAGAACAGCAGATTAAAGTCTATGACAGTATTATCGAAGCCAAGCATGCGCGTTATGAAAAGTTAATGAAACAACGTGCCGAAATTGCCATGTGCGAAGAAAAATTTGTGCACGCGGCAACCGTCGTTAAAGGCATCAATAAGTTAATTTTTTCTCGCCCAAAAGAAACGCTTGCGGAAGCCAATAAACTGGTCGATAGCATCGCTGAGATTTTTCTAAACGCCAACGATACCGTCATGCATTTGATACAGCAGGCGGGCAATAATGAAGACGTTTATTTTCATACGCTCAATGTGTCCGTGCTCGCAATGATGCTCGCCAGCGAAATGAAATGCAACGAAAGTCAAATCAAAGAGATTGGCATTGCTGCTTTGTTTCACGACATAGGTAAAGTGAATGTGCCGGATAAGATTCTGACCAAAACAGAGCCGCTGACTAAACCAGAACAGAACTTTTTTGAGTTACATCCGCAATACGGTATCGAAGTTGGCCGAAAAGCCGGTCTATCACCTTCTACGCTTGAAGTCATTGCTAATCATCATGAATTAATGGATGGTAGCGGCTATCCGCAAAGGCTCAATGGTAATGCCTTAAGCTTGGCAACGCGCATTATCACTGTCGCCAATGTCTACGACAACCTATGTAATCCGGTTGACCTCCGCACTGCCCTCACACCGCATGAGGCGTTATCAGTGATGTACGCGCATAAACGCGGTCAATTCGATCCTGCTGTAATGGCAACGATGGTGAAAAGTCTGGGCGTATATCCACCTGGTACCATTGTAAAATTATCGAATGAGGTAATTGGCTTGGTGATGAATGTGAATATCGGCAAGCCTTTGCGTCCTTGTGTGCTGGTATACGACTCCGAAATTCCAAAGGAGTCAGCAATTATTCTCGATTTGTCCGATGAAGCGAAAGATGTCAATATCAGTGGTAGCATCCGTCCTGGTTTATTGCCGCGAACCATATTTGAGTATCTGAATCCGCGTAAGCATGTAAATTATTATTTTGAGTCTAAAAACAAGCCTGCCGCTGGCGGCGCTTTGCCATCGAAACCACAATGAAAACGATGAGAGCCCGTTATGTCTGAGAATCTGCTATATCCGGAATCTGAGGGGCTATTGGGAGCTGGATTGCTCCAACACATTATTAATTATTCGCGTGAAGCAGTGATCGTCATATCATCCGAAGATTTGGCTATTTGTGAGGTAGCGCAAAAAACCTGTTCCATGCTTGGCCGCACGCGCGAAGATTTAATCGGCACACATCTGTCGACCGTTGAGTGTTCGCTACAGGATCTTTTTTTCTGGGACGACATTCGACAAACACCGGAGTTTATTGACGCCAGAATTGCGGAAAGCGAATGGCTCACCAGTGATGGTCGCGTAATTCCTATCGAAAAACGTGTCAGCAGTTTTAATAGTCATGGTGACATTTTCTGGGTTATTCATGCCGAAGATATTACTAATAAGCGTCAGGTATACGAAGAGCAAATTCATCTTGCCTCGCAGTTGCAGAGTTCATTAGAAGCGACGGCAGAAGGGATCTTATCGATTGACCTCCGCGGAAATGTGATCAGCCTGAACCGCCGATTCATTTCAATGTGGAATATACCCGAAGAAGTTTTAATGGGGCGACGAGTAGACAACATTGTTGCTTGCATGCAGGCGCGCTGTGATGACTCAATTCATTTTTCAACTAATTTACTGCGCTATAAAGCGGAATCTGAGACTGAAACTGCAGATCAGGTATGCCTGCTCGATGGGCGATATTTTGATGTGGTTTCCAAGCCTGAATTTTATCGTGATCAATTAATTGGCCGTGTATTTAGTGTGCGGGATATTACGGACATGAAGACGGTAGAAAATAATTTAATGCAGATGCGCGACGTGGCAGAACTCGCCAATCAGGAAAAAACCCGGATGCTGGACGCGGTACGCATCAGTGAGTCACGTTTGCGACGCCTGGTAAATTCAAGTCTGGTTGGCATTATCGAGGGCGATAATTCAGGACAATTGGTCGAAGCCAATGATGTACTCTTGCACTTACTTGGATATGATCGTGAGGCGCTTGAGTCAGGGGCGTTGAATCTTTATTCCATGATACCCAATATTTATCATCACGATTATTGTTCGGCTTTAGATGAGATTGAATTGCATTCACAGGCGCAGCCTTTTGAAATTGAGTTGATAAATAGTGAAGGCGGACTGATTCCCGTGAGGCTCGGCATGTCCCGTCTTGAAGGATCGGACGACGAGTGGGTAGGCTTTGTACTTGATTTAACCGAGCAAAAAAAAGCTGACAAAATCAAGTCGGAATTTATTGCGGTAGTTAGTCACGAATTGCGAACACCTTTGACGTCGATTCGTGGTGCACTTGGCTTACTGGAGCATAGTGTCGGGTCTGATTTCCCACCCAAATTGATGCAGCTATTAAAAATTGCCCATAAAAATAGCCAACGCCTTGGTACTCTGGTTAATGACCTGTTGGATATAGAAAAACTGGTTTCCGGAAAAATGGATATCAGCATGGACAGAATAGATTTAATCAAATTGACGCAGCAAGCGATAGAAGCGAACGCTCCTTATGCACAACAGTTCGACGTGAAATACGAATTTTCTGCGTTTCCTGAAAGCGCGTGGGCTGTTTGTGATGCAGATAGAGTGATGCAGGTGTATGCCAATCTGATGTCAAATGCAGCCAAATTTTCTCATTCCAAAGGTGTGGTATTTATTCGCATTATTGACCAGTCCGATATGTTCAGAATTGAAGTGGAAGATAAGGGGCAAGGTATTCCAAAAGAGTTTCATGATCGCGTATTTATGAAATTTGCACAGGCCGACGGTGGCAATACCAGAAAGCAAGGAGGCACCGGTCTTGGTCTGAATATATCCAAGACATTTGTAGAAAAGATGGGTGGCAATATTGGTTTTGACAGCATTGAAGGGCAGGGAAGCACATTTTGGTTCACCTTAACAGCTGGGGTCAGGCGCCGCGGTGAGGGATAAGGATTTTATATTGTAGTGCCAAAAATTTTACCTGCCATAGCAGTAAACGTTAACACTAGCGCTCCCCAGAATAAAACTCGTCCTGCACCGCGCAACAGAGATGCGCCTCCGCTGTAAGCTGCTAACCCGCCAAGTAACGCGAGAAAAAATAGTGATACGGCTGCAATAGTCAAAATTAAATAACCTGTTGGTGCCAATAATGATGCACCTAGCGGGATGATGCCGCCAGCCATAAAACTCAAGCTCGAAGCAACTGCGGCTTGTGATGGTCGCGCTGATAAGGCATCGGTAATCCCAATTTCGTCGCGTGCATATGCGCCCAAGGCATCTTTTTCCATGAGTTGCTGCGCAACCAGGCTTGCGATTTCATGATCCACGCCGCGATCAATGTAAATATCACGTAGCTCTGCATGTTCGGCGTCATATTCGTGTCTTAAAGCATGACGTTCAATATCGAGATCAGCTTGTTCAACATCTGCTTGTGAACTCACTGACACATACTCTCCAGCTCCCATCGACAGCGCGCCACCAATGAGTCCAGCAAACCCGGCGACTATCAAGCTGTCAGGACTGATATGGGCAGCGGCAACACCTAGTAGTAAACTTGATATTGATAACAGACCATCATTAGCCCCTAACACTGCAGCCCTTAACCAGCCTGATCTGTGTGTTCGATGGGTATGTGTTGTCATCGTGATTGGGTTAGGCAAAGAAATGTCGGCCAGGATGGCGAGATGTCATACTTTAACTTTATTTGAAACTTTGCAACTTGTTATTACACAAGCTCACGAGACTTTTTATTACGCATTTGGTTCGCCTAATGCTTTGATTTCATCGTGCAAAGCATTCTTTTCCAGCAAATGGGTTGGCAGGTTAACGAAGTAATGCATGTTCGCCATAATGTCTCGAAATATCTTGTGAAATATTTTTTTTTGTTCTTCTTCTGTTCCGCCTGCCTTGCTCGGGTCTTCAAATGTCCAATGTGCGGTTAGCGGGTGACCGGGCCAGTACGGGCATGCTTCCTCAGCTGTATCAGCGCAAACGGTAATAATGAAATCCATATGTGGCGCGTCAGGATTTGCAAATTCGTCCCAACTTTTGCTACGCAGTTGTGCAATTGGATAGTCAGTCGTCTTGATTTGTTCAACGGCAAGCGGATGGATTTTACCGGTGGGTGCACTACCAGCAGAGTAGGCGCGAAATTTACCATGTCCCATGGTGCTCAACAGTGCTTCTGCCATGAGACTACGTGCAGTGTTGCCAGTACATAAAAATAAAACGTTATAAACTTTATCGTTCATGATGAGCTCTTTGTTAGAAAATAAAATTGTTATTCATTTGTCGAGCTTTAAATGCATTAATTTTGTTAATGCCGTTATATTTTTTACATTATCAGTGTGTTTTTTTTGCTTGCTATTCAGTGATGGAGTCGAGAAATTGTTTATATCATTCGTTTACAAGTAAATCGATTAGTCGGCTTCCCGGCATGTTTTCTTCTATAATCCCAACCCAATTTAGCATTACTGGCTGGCCAATACGAATCAGCATTATATTTGTCAGAATAATATTAAAAGATTATTTTTATATTATTTACATAATTAAAGTGAAAAACAATAAAGAATTACGCTTTTATTGTAGTTCGTAAATTTAAAAAGATAAGGTTTGCAATGCGACTGCATTCTTTACATCTAATCCGGAGTGGAAATGGTTTGGCTTATTATTAAATATTTACTCACCTCAGCTATTGTCGTTGCGGTTTCAGAATTGGCAAAACGGAGCGATAAAATAGGTGGCCTGGTCGCGGCTTTGCCTTTGGTGACTCTGCTGGCTTTGATCTGGTTGCAATTAGAAAATCAATCGCAAGCAAAAATTGCTAATCACGCCTGGTACACGTTTTGGTACGTAGTTCCCACATTGCCGATGTTTTTGGCATTTCCTGTTCTGCTTCCACGCATAGGGTTTTGGGCAACTTTGCTCTCTTGTATCGCCATTACTATCGTGTGTTTTGTTGTGTTTGCCGTGATCGTCAGACGCTTTGGGATTGAACTCATGTAGTCCATTTGAGCAATGTCGAGCTGGCGCTTTCGAATGAAACGTAGAAAGGGAGTGCTAAGTCTTGATTACTGATGGCACTACGGCCAATGCTGAACCATATTTTTGACAGAATTCAGGTGGCATACGACGCGCTTTGCCGGTGCTTACTTCGATGCATACCAAATGCCACTTTGCGCGGAAAATCACAGCGTGGTCAGATTCTCTGACTAATTGAAAACGCCGTTGCATACTCAGTTTCTCATCGCTATCTGTCAGCCACGTCGCCAAAATGAGTTTTTCACCGAGCGTGGAGGGTAGTAAATAGTCATATTCGGCCTGACGTATCGCCATCGCTCTGTCCAGACGTTTGTAGTCAGTCAGGCTTAATCCTAAAGATTCAGAATGCGCCCATCCTATGGTTTCACACCACTGCACATAAACCGCATTGTTGGTGTGATTCAGTCCATCGATGTCGTGTAGAGCTGGAATGCGTTGCAGCGTGAACGGTTGCGGGAAATCCCAATTTATCTTGGATTTACTATTGATATCTGTTGCATCCATTCACGTGTTCGCTGATGTGTTTGCAGGCTGATTAACGATTGCTTGTATTTCAATTTCAATTTTGTATTCTGGCCTGATCAATTTCGCACCCACCGTTGTTCTTGACGGGGTATGACCTTGTGGAACCCAGTCATCCCAAACAGAATTCATTGCGGCATAGTCACCGACAGAAGCTAAAAAAATTCTGGCAGAGACAATTGCAGTCTTGTCAGCACCTTCTTTTTCTAATAAACGATCGATGAACATTAAAATTTCCCGTGTCTGGCCAGTAATATCCAGCGAGGTATTTTCAGCGACTTGTCCCGATAAATAGAGTAACTTTGCTTGGCCCAGATGGACGGCAGTCATCTCGCTGAAACGTGGTCCAATGTCATGTCTGACGATTTTCATTTGCTCTCCGTTATTCTGAGTATATCAGGATGCTGTCTTTGATTTTTCGGGCGTCTCATTTTTACTCATCCATCCACCGCCAAGCGATTGAATCAGTGCTACGGTATCAGATAAGCGATTTGCTTGTGCCTGTACCAAAGTTGATTTGGCTTGTTGATAGGCTTGTTCAGCGACCAATAAGGTTGCTGTACTAATGTCGCCCAGCGCAAACTGTTTGCGTGCAATGGTGACGCTCTTTAAGCTGGCTTGTTCCGACTTATACGCCGCTGCATAGGCATTAGTGTCATGTTGTATTGCTTGAAGTGAATCTGCAACGTTTTGAAATGCCCCCAAGACAGTAGAGCGGTATTGCGCTGCTGCCTGATCGTAGGCGGCCTGCGCAGCAGCTTGTTTATGTTTAAGCGCACCGCCGTCAAAAATTGGCTGGGTAATGTTGGCGGCCAGATTCCAAAATGCACCACTAGCCTTGAACAGATCAGAGAAGTTCTCAGCAGCCGTACCATAGCTGGTTGCACCAATAGTAAAGTTCGGCAAACGATTGGCAGTCGCTACCCCAATCGCTGCACTGGCTGCATGCATTTGCTCTTCTGCAGCGCGGACGTCAGGGCGTTGCTCAACGAGTTTAGACGGCAAACTCAGCGGCAACTCAGATGGCAATTGCAGGTCATTTAACTCAAATGTTGCGACGCCAGTGTCATTAGGATAGCGTCCCGCAAGCGCGAGGATCAGATCGCGTTGAACCGACAGTTGTTTTTCTAACGGCGGAAGTAATGCTTCGCTGGCAGCCAGTGCTGCTTCTTGTGCAGCGACGTCTGCTTGTCCAACCTGACCTAATGCCAGTTGGCGTTCAAACATTTGTAGTAATTGCTTTTGGTTGCGAATGACTTCCTGCGTTGAACGTATTTGACCACGCAACATCGCTTCTTGAATCGCTGCGTTTGTTACGTTGCTAGCCAGTGTCAAATAAGCCGCTTCCAATTGGAAACGTTGGTTTTGCTCTTGAGCAGTGCCTGATTCCACTTGACGCCTGGTGCCGCCGAACGCGTCTATCGTGTACGAAACTGAAAGCGAAGCGGTTTGTACATCATAATAGCTTGCACCGGATGCTGCTGGACTTGCCAGTGGCTTTGCTACCCGTTGACGAGTGGGGGAGTACGATGCTGAAACGCTCGGAAAAAACGCCGCCTCTTGCGCTGCAGTTGATTCTTTTGCGGCACGCAAAGCAGCTTGCGCTGCATCTATTGTAGGGTTGTTTTTTAAACTCGCAGCTACCAAATCATTAAGGGACTGATTGTGGAATAACTCCCACCATTCAGCAGGAATGTCCCGTCCTTCAACAAGTTTTTGGCTTTCCACGATATAGTTGCGATTGACCTCACTAGTGCCTTTCGCATCTGAGTTCGCGGTTTTTACGAGGTAGGTCTCTGGTAGTGCTTGAGACGGACGTTGGTAGTCCGGCCCGACGGTGCATCCACCTAAGCTACTCAAGCCAGCCACAATTGTTCCGACCAAAGCCAGGTCGAGTGGGGTGCGTTTCAATTTTATAAAAGATAAGGATCTCGTCTTCATTATCGGCTCTGCCTTAAGTTTTTATGTTCTCTGCTTTCGACAAAGCGCTCTAGCGCAAAATAAAACGTTGGCAAAATGAATAAGGTCAATAGGGTGGAGATAATCAAGCCGCCAACAACGACAGTTGCCAGATCACGTTGCACGTCAGTACCAACGCCCGTTGCTAAGGCTGCTGGCAACATACCAAAGGATGCGACCGTGGCTGTCATTAACACAGGGCGCAAACGTTCAGCGGCACCTTTGATGACGGTGTTATGCAAGTTGAGACCACTGCCACGAACGCGGCGGAAGTTAGCTACCATGATAATACCGTTTTGAACAGAGACACCAAACAGGGCAATGAAGCCAACCGCAGTTGCAACGTTTAGTGTTTCTCCGGTCAGGTGAATCGCAATCAGACCACCGAGAGCAGCGAGTGGAACTACGCCTAGCACCAGGATCGCTTGGCGCAATTTGCCAAACTGGAAGAACAACAGTACACCCATCACCAGTAAAACGATCCCTAGAATGACGGTCAGTCTTTCCTGTGCACGTCGTTGGTTTTCGAATTGACCTGCCCACTCAAGGTGGACTTTTTCCTTATTGAATTTCACCTCAGCATCGATCCGTTTTTGCGCTTCTGCTAAATAAGAAGTTAAATCTCGACCACGATTGTCAATGCGGACGGTCACTTGTCGTTCGTTAAATTCATGCGAAATCGTACTTTCACCAGTTTGCATTTGTATCGTTGCTAATTGTGAAAGTGGAATTTTTGCTCCGCTGGAACTATTCAAAAACAAATTACCCAGAGACTCAATATTCGCTTTGCTCTCTTTGGGGAATCTGACTGTGACGTTATATGTTCGATCTTCCACAAATACTGGCGTAACAGGTGCTCCTCCAATGCCAGTTTGAATCAGCGCAGAAATGTCTTGTACATTGATACCAAATCGAGCGGCAGCTTCGCGATTGACCTTGATTGCTAACTGCGGAATTGGTGGCTCCTGGAACAAAGAAGCAGAAGCGGTACCCCTGATTGATTGCAAAATATCGACAATCTGGTTGCCAATTCGACGATTCTCTTTGAGATCTGTTCCATAAACCCGCAGTACCAATGGGCTATGAGCACCACCGATGGCGTCGTTGACGCCATCAATAATAGGTTGGCTAATACCGATAGAAAAGCCGGGCATCTGTTCAAATCGTTTGGTGAGTCTTTCGATTAACTCTGCCTTACTTTCATGATCAGGCCATTCGTCATAGGGCTTCAATCCCACCGGAACTTCAATATGTGAAGGTGTCCAAGGGTCTGTGCCTCCGTCACTTCGACCTAGCTGAGTCACGACATACGAAACTTCCGGAAATTCATGTATGGTGCGCCGCAATTCAGTTGCCATTTCATTGGCTTTGTCCAATGAAATGCCAGAAGGAAGTTGAACTTGTAACCATAAGGCACCTTCATCCAATTCAGGTAAAAATTCGCGACCTGCACTTGCACCCAAAATGACGACTGCTACCAGCGCAATAGCGGCAGCACTGTACGCAATAAAAGGGTGATGTAATAGATGATCCAGTATCGAACTATATTTATCTGTGAGCCAGACCAATGGACGATTATGGAAAATTTTTTGCGGTTTGCGTAGTGCAGCAAAAGCCAAACCCGGGATGAGTACGAGAGAGCATATTAAAGCACCTAATAGCGCATAACCAACTGTGTATGCCATCGGCGTAAATAACTTACCCTCAGCACGTTGGAATGCAAACAACGGCAAATATGCGGTGATGATAATCAGTGTTGCAAAAAAAATCGGGCTGGCAACCTGACTCACGGTTTCTAAAATATCTTCTTCATTGAGTTCTACGTCGGGTGCTTCCTCACGACGCCGCAAAATAGCTTCCATCACAACAATCGCACCATCGACAATAATACCGAAGTCGATTGCGCCTAATGAGAACAAATTAGCTGGCATTTTGGTTGCGTACATGATGATGAATACGGTCACCAACGCAATTGGAATTGCCACGGCAGCAACGATGGCGCTGCGAGGGCTGCCAAGGAAGAGAATCAAGACGATGCAAACTAAGCCTATCCCTTCAATCACTGTATGCGAGACTTTGTGTACCGTTAATTTAACCAGATCATCGCGATCAATGTACGGCACAATTTTGATGCCCATTGGCGTTAGACGCTTTTGCAATTCTTCGAATTTGGCATGAACCTTTTCCAGAACCTTGGAAGGGTTCTCATACTTGAGCATCAAAACGATGCCTTCGATCGTGTCTGGGTTAGTATCTTTTCCTAAAATACCTTCCCGCTCTTGATGTCCAAATTGGAGTTTGCCTAAGTCACGAATTGAGACCGGCACGCCGTTACTTTGCGTGACGACGACGGAGCCTAAATCATCCAGAGAATGCACTTGACCAATGCCGCGAACGACATAACTCTGCTCGCCACGTGCAATGCGTCCGCCACCGGCATTAGAGGTGTTTGCGTTGATCGCAGTCACGACATCATTGAGAACGACGTTATATCGCTGTAGTTGGCGAGGATCAAGTTCAAGCTGAAATTCTTTGGTGAAACCACCAAAATTGTTCACATCTGCAATGCCAGGAACTTGTTTAAATGCAGGTGTGACTATCCATTTTTGCACCTCGGATAGTTCCATCAGGTTTTTTGTATCGGATTCTAATGTATAGCGAAATATTTCGCCTGCTGGACTTGATACAGGAGCGAGAGAGGCTTGGACGCCAGGAGGTAAAGTTACCTGACCAATTCTCTCATTTACACGTTGTCGGGCAAAATAATCTTCAACGCCATCCTGAAAAACTAAGGTAATGAGTGAGAGGGCGAAAGTGCTGCTCGAGCGTGTGGCAGTTACTCCCGGCGTATTGCTCAATGCTCGTTCTAGCGGTATTGTAATTTGCTGTTCAATTTCTTCCGCTGCTAATCCCGGCACTTGTGTCGTGACCTGTACGGTGACGTCACTAATGTCCGGATAGGCTTCAACGGCCATTTTTGTCCAGGACAAATAGCCGTAGATACTCACCAATATGGCGATAACCCATGCCAGATGACGCCGTCTGAAACATAAAGCGATTAACTGATTAATCATTGAGCAGCACTCCGCCACTGACGACAACTTTATCGCCTTGATTTAGTCCACTTAAAATTGCCGCTGAGTCTGATTCTTCATTGCCGAGCGTGACGGTTTTGCGAACGAAGGTCCATGGTGCCACTTCAACAAATACCGTGATGCTATCGTTGTTCATTAACAGCGCAGATGTAGGAACGCGGATTTGCTTAGCCTGAGGTATGGAAACCGAGACAGTTGCAAACATATTTGGTTTTAACATTCCGTCTTTATTGTTGGCTTCAATACGTGTCTTATTGCGGCGCGTATCCGGCTCTAGAATGGAACTGACAACATCTACTTTGCCCTTAATGACTTTGTTAGGGTAGGCAGCGAGTCGAATATCAGTCGCCTGACCTTTTGAAATCGATTGCAATTGTGACTCTGGAACGCTGGCAGTCACCCAAACCGTCTCAAGGTTAGAGATCGTCATAATGACGGCGGTTGCATCGTTGATGTAAGCGCCGGGTGCATTGTTAAGCGCGGTGATTGTGCCTGAAACAGGTGCTGCAATATTTAATGCGCGGGACTTTTCACCTGTTTTATCAACGCCTAGCGTGTTTAATCTGTTACCAGCGCGCTTTTCTTCCGCGGCCGCTTGGGAGTAGTTACTTTGTAATTGTTCTAAATCTTTGGCTGCGTTCGCGCCGGCAGCGTTCACGCCCTTACCACGGGTCAACGCCTGGCGTGCCAGTTCTAAAGCATCTTTGGCTTTATCGTAGTCAGAATAAGCTTGCGCCAAATCGCCTGAACTGATAACGGCAAGTAATTGCCCTTGTTTGACGGAGTCGCCCAATTTCACCTTGAGTTCCAACAGGCGCCCAGTCAAAGGCGGCAATACATTGACTGTTTTACTTGGGTTGGCTTCTACTACAGCGGGAAAATTTAATATGTGAGGGATGTCAGTCATTGTTACCGTCGCCACTTTTAGACGGGTGCGAAAAGGAGATTTTTCTGGAACGATCAGCTTTTCACCAGAGCGTACCAACATGGGCTCAGGGGTACTACCTTTATTGTTATCCGCATTTGCCGATGAGACCGCGAATATCGCACACATTGCTAATACTGGTAAAGCTGCGAGGGTGACAACTTTTAGGTAGGTTTGACGGGGATGCGCGCGGAGTAAGGATATGGTTGTTTTTATGGTTTTGATTGCAGTATTGCGCATGCAATTGCTCCTGGTTGAGTACTTAACTTCATTGTCATTCTCTGTCGCATCAGGACAAAATGACATTGAGTTGCTGAAATCGGCTATCTGCCACGGGCGGGGCGAGATGGTAAAAAATTACATTTTGTCGTTAATGTAAGTGACTTAATTTACTTGGTGATGACATAAATCGTAAGATGTAAGTGGGTAAAAATCTGAAGTAACGGAGAAAATTGCCACCTTTATCATTCACGGACAATCCAAAACAACAAATAAGATGATTTCTGACTGATTCAATTGATATTGAAATAAACGTATTTGTTCTATTCATTTTTGGCGCACATTATAGGCGAACCAATGAAGATTCTTTTAAATTAATTATCAAATTACTTTGCTCAAATAGCGCCTTGATTTGATCGTCTAAGGTAGACTTGTCGCATTTTCCCAACGCAATTAACGGTCAGCTATGAGCGATAACGTAGTTTCTAAGTTTTTTCCAAAAAAAATAGTCAGAAACCAAGAACAGATCGACATACAGATAGCAAAACATCGTGTCATTTTAGTGCAGGCAAATGCCGGGGCAGCAAAAACAACCACGTTGGCACTACGGATCGGTGAAGCTTTAGCGAATAATGTGTCACCTGAAAAAATTCTGGCCTTGACCTTTACTGATGCTGCGCGTGAAGTGATGCGTTCACGACTTATTGAGCTCGGGGTAAACTATAAGATAGTCAATGAGATTCAAATATTAACATTTGAAGAATTTTCTCAAAAGGTCTTGCTTAGCATAGAAGGCGAGGAGGTAAAACAGATCGCTCAGACAAGGAATCTCAAGTTGTTTGCGTTGCAGGCCTTGGATCACGTAGCACAACAATATGGACAAAAATTCGATTTTTTGCAGATAGAAACCCACAACATCGCAATCGCCCAGTTTCTGGAGGCGCAACTTAGATTAAAAGCGATGATGGTTCTGGATCCATATTTTGATCTGGATGAAATTGAAAATGTGTTCAGCCTTTGGGGCGTCACCCCGACCGAGTATCTGACCGCCATCGAATATGAGCGCATCCGCCGCGGAAAAAAAGACAGTCCGCATTTCCGGGCAGAATTTGATGCCACCTACGATTTGGCTCAATACCTGCTTGCGTATCCAGGTATAGAGCAGCATTTACCTGATTATCGTTTGGTAATTTGCGATGAATTGCATGATTTAAATGAAGCTGCTTTTTGCATATTAAGTAAGCTGATCGCAACAGAGAGACGGTGTTATTTTGTCGGTGCGGGGGATGAACATCAGGTTATTCATGCGACGCTGGGAGCGAGCCGTGAATTTTTGGAGACCCGTTTCAAAGCGGCATTTCCAGCTCTAAAACATCTTCCGCTTACGATCACCTATCGCCACGGCCCGCACCTGGCGTATGCAATGCGTGAATTTGCGGGAAAACCTATTGAGTCTTTTGTCACTAAGCGCACAGAAATACAGCTTTTAAATTACGGCGAACTTTCCGAATCAGCCAGTAAAACGTTGATTGTTGCGCTAAAAAAATGGGAGAAGGATGGAAACTCCCTGGAGGGATGCGCGATATTATTGCGCAATCGCGATCAATCAATTGAGATCGAAAATGCGCTGCGAATTGCAAAGATTGATTATAAAACCCCAGCCATGGCGAGTTATTTGCAATGGGAAGAGGTACTTTTTTTGCGTGGAATCATGGCAATTGTGCTCAATGATCTTTCATCGATAAAAAGTTATGAAGTGCGTAGCGGTGTGTTGGACGCATTGGCAACCTTTGGTGATTTGAGAATTCCTGCGTCTGAATTGGAAAGCGGTAAATATACGGTCGCAAAAAATCCCGAATTAATTTTTGATTTTTTCAAAAAATTTATACAGGATGCGAATGCGCTACATATTAAACTTTTGGCAAGCATAATTGCAGATATGAAGCAATCAGGTCCCGATACGAATGCTGCAGACGTCTTAAATGATATTGTGATTCGCTTGAATCTGCAGGGGATTGCGCGGCGCTTATTTATCCGCGCCTATGATGCGAGTGTCGTTGAAAAATCCATTGCCGGCTTTATTGATGTGGCTAAACAATCAGGTTTGAATCTCAAGGATTTCGCGCAGTTGTTGAATGAAGCTGAGACCTTTGCGACTCGCAAACGAGAGAAAGATTTTGTCATGCTTGATACGGTGGCGAATGTGAAGGGGCGTGAATTTGAACACGTGATTATTCCTCGCATGGAAAGCAAAGTTTTTCCTCACCTATTATCGGATGCGAAGGATGAAAGACATCTCTTCTATGTCGCTGCAACTCGTACTAAGTCGCGCCTTAGCTTGCTTATGCCTGAACAGGAGTCTTTGCGCAGTCCTTTCATTGCAGCGATGAATCTGGATTCCTTTAAAGCTGAGGCAAATAAAGCGGTGGCCAGAAATGCATCGCGAGAAACTTCAACACCTGCCGGGCGACAGTATCTGAAAGTGCCTTTTCACGAAAAAGATATTGCTAAAGGGCTTGGGGCTCGATTTGATATGGCGAGAAAGGCGTGGTATGTTGAAGCTGGTACCGACATCAAGCCATTTTCTGCATGGATGAAATGAAGCTGAATTGATTTAGCTGTATTAGCTCATCAAATAACTGCTCATTGTTTTGGCGGGCTATACCAAAGGCTGGCGTCGTTTAATGGCGTATTTTTGGGTAGAACCGGATTGCTTAGTCTTATCAATCGCCTACCTTTTAAGTTCAGCTTTTCAATTGCATTCATATTGTATTTATTGAAAATGCTGTCAAAGCTGCCATCTTTTCGCATGATTTGCAAACCTGTCTCAATGCGCTCTTTAAGTTGTTGATCTTTGAGATTGAAAAAGAAATAAACCGGAAATTGGTAATAAAAAGCTAAATTTTTTTCTATTGCGATTTCTGGATAGATTTCGTGGTAGCGCTCATATTCACCCAAAAGCTCGCCAACGCCTCTGGGGAACATATCAAAGCGACGACCAGCGAGCATTTTGATTAGTTGGGCGTAAGGAGCCTGAATAACCTCAATACCATGTGCCCTATAGACAGGGATATCATTCCAATCGATGCCTTGACCGACCGTGAATTTTTTTAAGTCTTCTTCAGTCTTGATCTGGTCAAATTTGCTTTGATCTTCTTTTCGAATTAGAGGAATCCTGTATCCGAGTAAGCCTTTACGTAACGGGATACGAATAACCAAAAATTTTCGCTCTAATTCTTCAGAGGTAGGATTCCATATGACATTGACGCTGTGATCGTCACGTTCTAAATCTTCTACTGAGCGCTTTTTAGGGACGAAACTGCTGCTTGGGCCACACTCAAAGTCACCGTATTTTGCGCGTGTTTTTTCCAGAGCTGTGCGCAGAATCTCGATGACGTCATTGAAGCGCGTATCGTTTTCTATTTCGCCAGCAGGATAGGTAACTCTGGTCGTCGTAGCCAACACAAGCGATGGGTTGGCGAACACCAGCAAGATCAAGGTTATCTTTAGAAATCTGCTTAATGCAATCATGTTAAAACATATCCATAGATTTATTTTTGATAAAAATATCCTGGATATTTTTGAGCTAATAATTTACCTGCTATATCTCAATTATCATCAAGCGGCTTTATTCCGCTGATGTTTAGTCATTATTTATTCGCATAGACAGTTCGTCTAGTGCGGCATCCTGCCTGTAACTTATGTCATGTTGATGACGAAAGACAAGGTTTGTTAAACAATGCTGTTCAACTCTGTATGATAGCCTGCTGGTATCTTACCTGAAATATGCGTAAACACTGTTAAACAATGGGACATGATCATGGAATGTAATGGTAAAAAAGCATCTGGTTTCAATACGCAAATTATTCATGATGAATATCAGGCTCCAGCTGGGTTCGCGGCATTTACAGTGCCTATTCATCATGCATCGACGGTGCTGTTTGACAACGTTGCAGCGATGCGCGCAAGAACCTGGTTAGAAAAATCCTCATATACATATGGGCTGCACGGTACGCCAACCAGCTTTACCTTGGAAGCGCGACTAGCTCAGATTGAAGGTGGCAATCATTGCTTGTTGGCGCCAAGCGGTCTGGCAGCGATTACTTTAATTGATCTGACTTTTTTGCAAAGTGGTGATGATGTTTTAATCCCAGATAACGCCTATGGCCCGAATCGTGAATTGGCAAATTGGCTCAGTGGCAGTTTTGGCGTCAGTGCCAGATTTTATGATCCGCTGATAGGCGCTGGCATCACGGATCTGATTCAGAGTAATACCAAATTGATCTGGACTGAAGCACCTGGCTCTGTCTCAATGGAGGTACCAGATATTCCTGCCATCTGTGCTGCCGCCCGTGAAAAAGGCGTGTTAGTCGCTCTGGATAATACGTGGGCGGCAGGCGTCGCATTTTCTGCGTTTGATCATGGCGTAGATATTGTGATGCAAGCCTTGACCAAATATCAAAGCGGCGGATCGGACGTTTTGATGGGCGCGGTCATCACCAGGAGTAAAGAGTTAAATGCGCGATTGTTGACAGCACATATGCTTTTGGGTTTGGGCGTGGGGATGGACGATGCTTATCTGGTTCTGCGAAATCTGCCAACGCTGAAATTACGTTTTGATGCACATGATAGTTCCGCACGTAAGGTGGCGAGATGGTTGTCGCAACGCCCTGAAATTGCGAAGGTCTTACATCCGGCTTTGCCTGATTGCCCGGGGCACGATGTGTGGAAACGTGATTTTACTGGCGCTGGCGGTTTATTTTCTGTGCTGTTTGATGCCCGTTATTCGGAACAGCAAACAGATCGTTTTGTCGATCATCTGAAGTTGTTTAAGATTGGTTTTAGCTGGGGTGGGGCGCATAGTTTGTGTGTTCCTTATCGCATAGAGAAAATGCGCGGTAACTGGACTCACAAAGGCGTTTTGGTGCGATTTAATATCGGACTCGAAGATGCTGATGATTTGATTGCGGATATCGAGCAGGCACTGATGCAATTGTAGGTCAGCGATATTTTCAAAAAGTGAGGGAATTTTATTGAATTCCCTCACTTTCAATGAGGTTGTTGAGGACCCCGCTTTTTATTAGCTGGTTTAAGCATTGATTAAGGCGATCGATGATTTCTTCTGCTTGCGGGTGCGTTTTGCTCACAGCAAATTGCAGAGCGTATTTGTTGGTTTCAGGGATACGTAGTATTTGATACTGCCGCTCATCAATTTGCAATAGTTCTAGCGCTGAAAAACCAGCAAAAACTTCTCGCATGTCGACCACAATATCACAGTAGGTCCTGTCAATTTTTTTGAGCAGGCTTGTGTAATTTGTGGCGCCGCTGTCAATCTTTTGGGGAGGGAGGTTGGTGTAGAGGGTTGAGGCACCATGCAAGGCGCATATTTTGTAATTATTTAAGTCGCTCAAGATTTTCAATGGCGGGGACGAAAAGCGTTTTTTTGAGTATAAATAGGATGGGGTCAGGCTCATATAGGGTTTCGAGAACAAGAAAGTTTGTTCACGATCAGGCGTCCTGAATACCGACATCACAATGTCGACATCAAGTTGCGACTGCGCCTGATAGAGGCAACGCGCCCATGGAAGAAGTTTAATATTAATTTTATTCGGAAAAATATTTCTTAATATTTCTGCAGAAATTCCTTTCACGAACTGAGTTTGATTTGTCACGTACGACATTGGAGGCCAGTTATTGTCTCCTCCACAGGCATTCAAAACCGCAGCGTTCGTCACTCCACATGTGCATGTCAAAAGCAGGCTGACAAAGATTGCGATGATTCTCATTTGAAAGTATGTGATCAGATATTACGGGTCGAGTGAAATTTCAGGTGAGCACTTTGTTATTTATTTAGTGTGCGATTTAATGATAGAGCAAGAACGAGGTACTGAAAATGTATTTCTGTTTTTGAGATGAGGTAATCGTATTAAGCTCATTGTCACCAGAATGAAAAAAGGGGGAACTGTTTGATCAGTTCCCCCTTTTTTTTGCATGTTTTAGCCTAACAACTGCTCAACTGTTTGCCGCTCGAAATATCGCGCAGCAAACACTCGATTAAGCTGACAACAATTGACGCAATACGAATGGCAGGATACCGCCATGTTTGTAGTAATCAACTTCGATTGGTGTATCGATACGCAACAGAACTTTAACGTCTTGTGATTCGCCGTTTGCACGGTGAATCACCAGTGTGACTTCTTGTTGTGGTTTGATTTCGTTTTCGATACCTTTCAGGTCGAAAGATTCATTACCTGTGATACCTAAAGAGTCAACGCTGTCTGTGCCGATGAATTGCAGTGGCAACACACCCATGCCAACCAGGTTGGAACGGTGGATACGCTCGAAGGACTCAGCGATGACTGCTTTTACGCCCAACAGTTGTGTACCTTTAGCAGCCCAGTCACGTGAAGAACCAGTACCATATTCTTCGCCACCGAAGATCATGGTTGGTGTACCTTCAGCAACGTATTTCATCGCTGCGTCGTAGATTGCCATTTGTTCGCCAGTTGGTTGGAACAATGTTTCGCCGCCTTCAACACGGGAACCATCTTCCTTCGCTGGGATCATCAGGTTTTTGATACGTACGTTCGCGAAAGTACCGCGCATCATGATTTCGTGGTTACCACGACGTGAGCCGTAGGAGTTGAAATCTGCTTTCAAAACGCCATTTTCTTTCAACCATTTACCTGCTGGGCTGGATTCTTTGATTGAACCAGCTGGAGAAATATGGTCAGTTGTGATGGAGTCACCGAACACACCCAATGCGCGTGCGCCAGTGATGCCAGTCGCCGCTGCTTTTGGCTCCATTGTGAAGTCTGCAAAGAACGGTGGTTCAGCAATGTAAGTAGATGTTGGCCAGTTGTAGACTTCGCCTTCCGCTACGCCTTTGATGTTTTCCCACAGTTTGCCTGGTGCGCCTTTAACGTCTGCGTAGTTGTCTTTGAACGTTTTGGAGTTCATCGCGAACTTCATCAGTTTTTGGATTTCTGCGCTGGTTGGCCAGATGTCGCCCAGGAAAATGTCTTTACCTTTAACGCGACCAACTGGTTCTGTCATCAGGTCTTTAGTCATGTTGCCAGCGATAGCATAAGCAACGACCAACGGAGGAGACGCCAGGAAGTTAGAGCGAATGTTCGGGTGAATACGCGCTTCAAAGTTACGGTTACCAGACAAGACTGCAGATGCCACGATGTCGTTTGCAACGATTGCTTCGTTCATTGCTGGAGTCAAGTCACCAGCATTACCGATACAAGTGGTGCAACCGTAGGCAGTCACGCCAAAGCCCAGTTTTTCCAGGTATGGCAAGAGACCAGCTGCTTCCAGGTACTTGGTTACAACGCGGGAGCCAGGAGCCAGGGATGTTTTGATGTGCGGTGCTACTTTCAGACCAGCTTCAACCGCTTTTTTCGCCAGCAAACCAGCTGCCAGCAGTACGCTAGGGTTAGAAGTGTTGGTGCAAGAAGTAATTGCAGCGATCAGCACGTCGCCATTTTTAACTTTAACGTTGTCGCTGTTGACGTAGACCGCTTCCAGATCTTCAGCTTTTTTGTTGAAGCCGTTTTCGGATGTTGGTTTGGAGAACAGATCAGCAAAAGTTGATTTAACGTGGCCGATTTCGATGCGATCTTGTGGACGTTTAGGACCAGCTAAAGATGGAGCAACAGTGGACAGATCCAGAGAGATTTCTGTGGTGTAGTCGATGTCGCCTTTTTTCGGAATACCGAACATTTTTTGGGCTTTGAAGTAGCCTTCGAATGCGTCGATTTCTGCTTTAGTACGGCCAGTGCCTTTGAAATAGTCGATGGTTGCTTCGTCAACTGGGAAGAAGCCCATTGTTGCGCCGTATTCTGGCGCCATGTTGGCGATCGTTGCGCGATCTGTCAGAGACAAGGAGCGTGTGCCTTCGCCGAAGAATTCAACAAACTTACCAACGACTTTCGCTTTACGCAGCAATTCAGTAATCGTCAGAACCAGATCCGTTGCTGTACAACCTTCGCGCAGTGCGCCAGTCAGGTTCACACCAACGACGTCAGGTGTCAGGAAGTAAACTGGTTGACCGAGCATGCCAGCTTCTGCTTCGATACCGCCAACACCCCAGCCTACAACGCCAATACCGTTGATCATGGTGGTGTGGGAGTCAGTACCTACCAGTGTGTCTGGATAGTAAACTTCGTTTTTCTTCGCGTCTTTTACTTTGTGAACGCCGCGTGCCAGGTATTCCAGATTGACCTGGTGAACGATACCAAAGCCTGGAGGAACAACGCCGAATGTATCGAACGCTTGCATACCCCATTTCATAAACTGGTAGCGCTCGTTATTGCGTTCAAATTCCAGCTTCATGTTCAAATCGAGGGCTTTCTTTTCGCGGAAATGATCGATTTGTACTGAGTGATCAACAACCAGATCAACAGGAACCAATGGCTCGATGTTTTTTGGGTTTTTGCCTTGTTTCGCAGCAACGTTACGCATTGCAGCCAGATCAGCCAGAAGTGGAACACCAGTAAAATCTTGCAGAACAACGCGGGAAACAACGAAAGGGATTTCGTCAGTACGGGTTGCCGTTGCGCCCCAGTTAGCCAATTGTTTTACGTGTTCTTCAGTAACTTTTTTACCGTCGCAGTTACGCAGAACTGATTCCAGAACTACGCGAATAGATACTGGCAAGCGAGAAATTTTTACGCCCAGATTTTTTTCCAGTGCTGGCAACGAAAAGAATTTACCTTTCTTTGTTTCTGAAATTTTAAAGTCTTTCAGGGTTTTGAATGCATCTTGATACGCATTTTGGCTCATGGCTGTTCCTTATTTACAAAAATCAATGATCAAAAATATGCTTACTGCTATTATATTGAGCAATGTGTCACTCCACCGATTCAAACAACTCCTGATGTGAAGCGAGTTCCTTTGCCCGGTGAGACTTATTTCGTTACTGCTGGTGCGGCTGCCGCATCGGCTGGTGCAACTGCTGGCGTTGCGTCTGCCACCATTGGTACTGTGCTATGACATTCATTGGCGAGTTGCTGACCCTTACGTGAATCGAGCAACAAACCTTTTGCCGGAATACCAATCCAGACAAATCCTGCTTTGGTGTTTTCAAAGCGATAAGCACCAGTGGTTGTGTCTACACGGTGCAATACGTAAAGGCGCTTTTTCCAGCGCATTGCGATGTTATCGATGTTGTCGCCGTGAGTGTACATTGTCAGAGAGTTACCAAGCTCGCACGTGTACTCGTAGTTTTTATCCTCCTTCACGTCAGGTTCAATCTCATCTGGATCTTGTTCAACTGGGGTTGGTACAGCTTTTTTTGCTTTGCTGCTTACCTTAGTTTTAGCAGGAGCATTTTCTGCTTGCGCGGAGAGGGGGGCAAAAACAAAGCTGCTAGCGATCATCAAGCCTGCGATGCGGGATAAAAGTTGGTTCATTCGGAGTCTCCTTCAAGTAAAGCATATGCCATTTCTGGCAGTGTTATTGCGCTTGATTTTGCGCGTTTCAATATCGACCAGAAATAGCGGTAACTGGCGCGATCATGTAATTTTCCGGCATATTGAATTGGTGCCCACTGATTATTTTGCGCTGATAGCAAAATGTCAGTAGCTTCGCATATTTCTTTGTGCTGCGGCGCCATCGTTTGCACAATGGGTGCAATCTGGTCTGGATGTATGCTCCACATCCGTGTGTAAGCAAATTCATGTTTTGCACGAAATGCGTCATTTTCTACCACCGACAAATCCTTAATTTCGGTTGTAACGCTATGCGATGGCACTTTGCCAAAGCGGTGACATGCTGCTGCAATTTCAGTTTTTGCGCGGGCAACGAGCGGATGCTCAAATTGCCCCGGCGAATGCATCGCGGTCGATGAAATTGCGCCGAAATGAGATGATACAAAATCCATGATGCCGAACGATAAGCATTCGACCTGTGGAAGGGCGGCAATTGCCATGACGTCGGCAAGTGCTTCGTGTGTCTCAATTAATACGTGAATTGGCAAATGGCTTCGGCCTGCAGTAAATGCATAGTTATTGATCTGTTCTATCGCATTTGCTACCTGACTTGCTGAGCTGACTTTGGGCAAAACTATATAGGCAATCTTTTCGGCGGCCAATGGGATGATGAGGGATAAATCCTGATCGAAAGCTTCATGGTTAATATCATGCACTCTGACGCCAATGCGTTGGTGCTGATTGTCACTGCTATTAAGCAATGTGCAAACTAATTTGGCGTGATTTGCTTCGTCACCAGTTGCTGCGCCATCTTCACAGTCAAAAGTAATGTCAAAAATTGGCCCCAGTTTTTGCTGGAGTGCCATGGATTTGCGCATTAACTTTTCTGAGCCTGCATAGTGATCGCAAACCGGTAAAAACACCGGTGTTAACTGATCCTGAAATAAGGCGCGGGATGGATGCATCAGTTCTTTTTTTGCGGGGTGGGAAGGGCGGTATCGTTGATCAATGCCGCCCCGGCCTGATATTGCTTAGCCTACCAGGTGTTTTACGCCATCACGCTCTTCTTGTAATTCTTTGAGAGTGATATTAATGCGTTCACGTGAGAATTCGTCGATTTCCAAGCCTTGAACGATCGTGTATTCGCCGTTTTCAGTTGTTACCGGGAAGCCAAACATAGTGCCTTCTGGGATGCCATAAGAGCCATCGGAAGGAACGCCCATTGTTGTCCATTTGCCGTTAGTGCCCAGAACCCAGTCACGTACGTGATCAATCGCTGCATTTGCTGCAGAAGCTGCAGAAGAAAGACCGCGCGCTTCAATGATTGCTGCACCACGTTTGCCAACTGTTGGCAGGAATACGTCTTTATTCCATACCTGATCGTTGATGAGATCTTTTACTGCTGCGCCGTCAGCTGTTGCGAAACGGTAATCAGCATACATGGTTGGAGAGTGATTGCCCCAAACGCACAGTTTTTCGATAGCAGAAACTGGCTTGCCGATTTTCGCAGAAACTTGAGACAGAGCGCGGTTATGATCGAGACGCAACATCGCAGTGAAATTTTTCGCTGGCAGGGATGGTGCGGATTTCATTGCGATATACGCGTTGGTATTCGCTGGATTACCAACCACCAATACTTTAACATTGCGAGATGCCACTGCATCCAATGCTTTACCTTGGACAGTGAAAATCTGCGCATTGGCTTCCAGCAAATCTTTACGTTCCATGCCTGGGCCGCGTGGACGTGCACCAACCAGCAACGCTACATCGATGTCTTTGAATGCAGTCATCGGGTCGCTATGTGCTGTCATGCCAGCCAGCAATGGGAATGCGCAATCGTCGATTTCCATCATCACGCCTTTGAGCGCTTTTTGTGCTTTTTCGTCTGGAATTTCAAGTAATTGCAAAATCACTGGTTGATCTTTGCCAAGCATGTCGCCATTAGCAATGCGGAACAACAGTGAGTAACCGATTTGGCCAGCGGCGCCGGTAACAGCTACGCGCATAGGGGATTTCGCCATGATGCATCTCCGAAGTGAGGTAAAAAACGATGTTCAAACTTGCTGATTTACGAGGTGTTGTCTGTACATCAGCTTACGAATATTCAATGATACCGCCTAACTCAGCGCTCGTCAGCCAAATTTGCGGGCATTTTTAGCTTAAATCGCATTAAGTCGCGATTTCAACTTTACATTGCATGCGTTCACGCTATATTGCTTGTGTAAGTGTGGCAATGTGCGTCACTCCATTTGTATGCGCAAGAATAATTTTCCGGAAGTTTAGGTGCTGTAATGTGAAGTGTCAATGACTATCTTATGTCTTATATAAGACATATTACTTAGCAGTTTGTTGTAGACGGCGCAGGTGTTTTTGTGGTGAAATTGCGAACTATGACTTCAAACACGCCAAATGCAAATATCTCATCCGCGAACTCTGCGAGTTCTGGCGCCGGTGTTGCTGGTGCCGTCGTTAATTCATCGCCCACATTTAGTCCCCTGTATCAACAGATAAAATCCTTGATTACGCAAAGTTTACAGTCAGGTGAGTGGAAGCCAGGCGAGCTTATTCCTAGTGAAATGGAATTGGCAGCACGTTTTAAGGTGAGTCAAGGTACGGTGCGTAAGGCGATTGATGAATTGTCGGCTGAGAATTTGGTGGTGCGTCGCCAAGGGAAGGGGACATTTGTTGCGACCCATCATGAAGCGCGTTCTCAATTTCGTTTTTTGCGATTGGCGCCAGATGAGGGTGTTCCTCATTATCCGGAAAATAAAATTATTGAAGTGCGGCGCTTACGTGCGCCTGCTGAGGTGGCGCGACTACTAGAAATTAAATCTGGTGATTCCGTGGTTTTTATCCGCAGGGTGCAATCGTTTTCAGGTGTTCCGACTATTCTGGATGATTTGTGGTTGCCTGGTGCGATCTTTAAGGGACTGACTGCTGAGCGTCTGAATGAATATAAAGGGCCTATGTATGGTTTGTTTGAAACAGAATTTGGTACGCATATGATACGTGCCTCCGAGCAGATCAGGGCTGTCTGTGCGGATGATGTGGTGTCGGAATTGTTGAGTATTGCGTCCGGTACGCCTTTGTTAAATGTTGAACGAGTTTCTTTTACCTACGGTGATAAGCCAGTGGAATTGCGTCGCGGTTTATATCTCACGTCGCATCATCATTATCGTAATGAATTGAGTTGATTTTTGACGCTCTATGTGCGTGTGCACATGGTGATGTCTATTAATTTGGCGTTTTGGGTCTTTTCCCCTGACGCAATCTGGCTTTTGTATCTTGATGCTCAGCACATATTCATTTTTGGTATTAAGATGACGGTATTTTGAAAATACAGGCTCAATAATGTTGGTGCAATGCACCAAAATGAGCGAAAATTGCATGATTTTGTGTACAGACTAGTTAATGGGGAGATTATTTATGTCTGAAGTAGTGAAAAACAGGCCACGCTACGGTGTGATGCGCCTGATTGATGCAACTGGATACCGATTGCCGTTGGCTGGCGTCGTTTCTATCTTGCACCGTATAAGTGGGATGTTGATGTTTTTGTTGTTGCCCTTCATTTTGTTTTTGTTGGACAAGAGCCTGACATCAGAAGTTTCGTTTGCCGAATTGCAAGCATTCACGTCAGGGGTATTTGTTAAATTGGTTATCCTTGCATTGGTTTGGGCATTTTTGCATCACTTTTGCGCTGGCGTTCGTCACTTAATTATGGATCTTCACTATGGTCTTGATAAACATACTGCACGTAAATCTGCGGCAAGTGTTTTGACTGTCAGCGTTGCTCTGGCAGCGCTGGTAGGTTTGAAATTGTTCGGAGTATTTTAAATGGCAAATAACAATATTGGACCTAAGCGCCTGGTCGTCGGTGCGCAATATGGTTTGCGTGATTGGTTAGCGCAGCGCGTCACCGCAATTGTGATGGCGCTCTACACTGTCTTGTTACTGGTTATGTTTTTAACTGGACATAATTTTAACTACGAGGGTTGGGCGGGTATTTTTTCTCACCAGTGGTTTAAATTGGCCACTTTCTCAGTGGTGGTTTGTTTGTTGTATCACGCATGGGTTGGTATGCGCGATGTCTGGATGGATTATGTAACGCACAGCGTAGTTTTGCGTTTGGTATTTCAGGTTGCCACCATTTTGTGGCTGGTTGCTAGTGCTGGCTATGCCGCACAGATTTTGTGGAGAGTGTAAAAGTGGCCGCAATTAAATCCACAATTCCTACCCGTCGTTTTGATGCGGTAATCGTTGGTGCAGGTGGTTCTGGTATGCGTGCTTCGCTGCAATTGGCTGAAGCTGGCTTGAACGTCGCTGTACTGTCTAAAGTTTTCCCTACCCGTTCACACACTGTTGCCGCTCAAGGTGGTATTGGTGCTTCTCTCGGTAATATGTCCGAGGATAACTGGTACTGGCATATGTTTGACACGGTCAAGGGTTCTGATTACCTCGGTGATCAGGATGCAATTGAATTTATGTGTCGCGAAGCACCAAAAGTGGTCTATGAATTAGAGCATTTTGGTATGCCGTTTGATCGTAATGCGGATGGTACGATTTACCAGCGTCCGTTCGGTGGCCACACTGCGAACTTTGGTGAAAAACCAGTTCAGCGCGCTTGTGCTGCTGCTGACCGTACTGGTCATGCGTTGTTGCACACCCTTTATCAGCGTAACGTTCGTGCTCGCACGCACTTCTTCGTTGAATGGATGGCGATCGATCTGATTCGTGATGCCGAAGGTGATGTTTTGGGTGTCGTTGCCCTGGAAATGGAAACCGGCGAAGTGATGATGCTGGAAGCGAAGCAGACGATTTTCGCGACCGGTGGTGCTGGTCGTATCTGGGCAGCTTCCACAAATGCATTTATCAATACTGGTGACGGTATGGGTATGGCTGCACGTGCTGGTTTGCCATTGGAAGATATGGAATTCTGGCAGTTCCACCCAACCGGCGTGGCTGGTGCTGGCGTGTTGATTACCGAAGGTGTGCGCGGTGAAGGTGGTATTCTGGTCAATAGCCAGGGTGAGCGTTTCATGGAGCGCTACGCGCCTACTTTGAAAGATTTGGCGCCACGTGATTTTGTTTCCCGCTCTATGGATCAGGAAATTAAAGAAGGTCGCGGTTGCGGTCCAAATAAAGATCACGTGATGCTCGATTTGCGTCATATCGGTGCTGATACAATTCAAAAACGTTTGCCGTCGATTCTGGAAATTGCCCATAAATTCGCGAACGTTGACGCGACTAAAGAGCCAATTCCAGTCGTTCCGACAATTCACTACCAGATGGGTGGTATTCCGACCAATATCTATGGTCAGGTAGTTGCTCCGAAAAATGGTAGTAGCGAAATCGTGAATGGCTTGTATGCGATCGGTGAGTGTGCTTGCGTATCAGTTCACGGTGCTAATCGTCTGGGTACTAATTCGTTGCTGGACTTGTTGGTGTTTGGTCGCGCTGCTGGTAATCATATCGTTGCAAGTAATCTCAAAGCACGTAGTAATAAAGATCTGCCTGCCGATGCAGCTGATCTGGCCTTGTCTCGCTTGTCTAAACTCGAAACAAGCACAGGCTCTGAACGTGTTCAAGATGTGGCTAATGCGATTCGTAAAACGATGCAACATCACTGCGGCGTGTTCCGTACTGATGAATTGCTGCAAGAGGGCGTCAAAGAAATTATGGAGCTCGATGAGCGTCGTAAGCATGTTTCTTTCAAAGATAAGTCTAAAGTGTTTAACACTGCCCGCGTCGAGGCATTGGAATTGGATAACTTGATCGAAACAGCAAAGGCGACCATTACTTCTGCAGCGGCACGTAAAGAATCACGTGGTGCGCATGCTCATCGCGACTATGAAAAACGTGATGATGAAAACTGGATGAAGCACACTCTGTGGTATTCCGAAGGTAATCGACTTGACTACAAACCTGTTGTCACTAAACCGCTGACAGTTGAAACGTTCAAGCCTAAAGCTCGTACATTCTAAATTGAGAAGATGTACTGCCTGGCAAGGCTGGGCAGTCAATTTATCGTGCGCCCCGGGTGGTGCACAAGGAAGATATCATGGCACGTACACTGAAATTTAAAATTTATCGATATGATCCGGACAAGGATGCCAAGCCTTACATGCAAGACCTGACGGTTGAGCTTAAGGATACGGATAAAATGTTGCTGGACGCGTTGCAGCGTATCAAAGCAGACGTTGATGACTCTCTGGCGTTGCGCCGTTCCTGCCGTGAAGGTGTTTGCGGCTCAGATGCGATGAACATCAATGGTAAAAATGGTCTTGCATGTACAACGAATTTAAATGAGTTGACAGAACCTATCGTATTGCGTCCTTTGCCTGGTTTGCCAGTCATTCGTGATCTGATCGTCGATATGACGCAGTTCTTTAAGCAATATGACTCGATCAAGCCATACCTGATGAATGATTCCATTCCTCCGGAAAAAGAGCGCCTGCAATCCCCTGCGGAACGAGAAGAGTTGGATGGTTTGTATGAGTGTATTTTGTGCGCTTGCTGCTCTACATCATGCCCATCATTCTGGTGGAATCCAGACAAGTTCGTCGGCCCTGCGGGTTTGTTGCAAGCGTATCGTTTTATTGCCGATTCTCGCGATCAGGCAACTGGCGCACGTTTGGATAACCTGGAAGATCCATATCGCTTGTTCCGCTGCCATACCATCATGAATTGCGTTGATGTATGTCCGAAGGGTTTGAATCCAACCCGTGCAATCGGCAAAATCAAAGAACTCATGGTTCGCCGCGCAGTGTAATTAAAATAGAAACGGTACTGGTAAGCACCGTTTCTATTTCATGCAGTTCTTCGTCGGTGTTGAAGAGCTGCATGAAATAGAAAGCATTAAAAGAGAAAGTAATATGTCTAAGCTGGTAGAAGAGTCTCATCAAAGTGATCCGGTCAAGCGTGCTCGTTTGCGCTGGCGCGCGCGTCGCGGCTTGTTGGAAAATGATCTGATATTAACGCGGTTTCTGGATGCCAATGAAGAGATCCTGACTGACGAAGAAGTGGATGCTTTTAGTCGCCTGATGGAGTTGTCTGACAATATCCTGATGGATTTGATTATGGCAAAGAAAGAGCCTGAGGGGGAGGTGGATTTACCTCATGTGCACGCTTTGCTTACCCGTCTGCGCGTAGCCTGACAATAAACGTTTTTTTTTGTGTTTTTTTGATTAACGACTCACCTCTTATCTGAAGGAAGAGCCATGACTAATTCTGAAATAAAAGCAACCCTCTCATTCTCTGATGGTTCCCAATCCTTAGAGATGCCAATTTACAAGGGATCTATCGGTCCTGATGTGATTGATATTCGTAAATTGTACGGTGCGACTGGCATGTTCACTTACGATCCGGGTTTTATGTCGACCGCGGCATGTAATTCTTCAATTACTTACATTGATGGCGATAAAGGCGAGTTGCTGTATCGTGGTTATCCTATCGAGCAATTGGCTGTGAATGGCGGCGACTTTCTCGAAACATGTTACTTGTTGTTGAATGGCGAATTGCCAAATGCAACTGAAAAAGCTGAATTTGTTTCCACCGTGACTAAACACACAATGGTTCATGAGCAGATGCAATTCTTCTTCCGTGGATTCCGTCGTGATGCACATCCGATGTCTGTGCTGGTTGGTACTGTAGGTGCGTTGTCTTCGTTCTACCACGATTCTCTGGACATTAACGATCCGCATCACCGCGAAGTGTCAGCAATTCGCCTGATCGCTAAAATGCCTACGCTGGTTGCGATGGCATACAAATATTCCATTGGTCAGCCTTTCGTGTACCCACGTAACGACTTGTCCTACAGTGCAAACTTCATGCACATGATGTTCTCTACGCCATGCGAAGAGTACAAAGTGAATGAAGTATTGGTACGTGCTTTGGATCGTATTTTGATTTTGCACGCCGATCACGAGCAAAATGCGTCTACATCAACTGTTCGTCTGGCTGGTTCTTCAGGTGCCAATCCGTTCGCGTGTATCGCTGCTGGTATTGCATGTTTGTGGGGTCCTGCGCACGGTGGTGCAAACGAAGCTGCATTGAGCATGTTGGAAGAAATTGGTAGTGTTGATAACATTCCTGAGTTTATCGCTCAAGTAAAAGACAAAAACTCTGGTGTGAAGCTGATGGGCTTTGGTCACCGCGTTTACAAAAACTACGATCCACGCGCTAAATTGATGCGTGAAACTTGCTACGAAGTTCTGCAAGAACTCGGTTTGCAAGATGATCCATTGTTCAAGTTGGCAATGGCTCTGGAAAAAATCGCTCTGGAAGACGAATACTTCGTTAGCCGCAAGCTGTATCCGAACGTTGATTTCTACTCTGGTATCGTACAACGTGCTCTGGGTATTCCAACTTCCTTGTTCACTGGCATTTTCGCGCTGGCGCGTACAGTGGGTTGGATTGCTCAATGGAAAGAAATGATTTCTGATCCTGAGCAAAAAATTGGCCGTCCACGTCAATTGTTCGTTGGCGCAGCGAAACGTGACGTTGTTGCTATCGACAAGCGTTAAAAATAATGCTGCAGCCGTTGTATATGCTGGAATTTATGTGCGCACTGCAGCATTGAAAAAAGGCGAGTCATTGCGACTCGCTTTTTTTTTCTTCAGTAAATATGCTATGCTTCGGCTCGATAGTAAATTTTAGATGTTTTTTCGTTTTAGATTCAAAAAGTATATTGTTTCTGATGTGTGTTTTGATTCTGATGCGAGAATAGTTTGAAACAAGCCCTTCCCCACAACTTGATGTGCAATCCGCTAACCGGTCAGGCCGTGTCGCGGAAGGTTAGATTAACCCGCTAATCTCGCGAAACGCGAAGAAAGGTGAGCAAGATGATGCAACAATATAACGCTAACTCGTACTTGTTCGGCGGCAATGCGCCGTACGTAGAAGAACTTTACGAAGCCTACCTCAATAATCCTGGTTCCGTACCTGAAAACTGGCGCGCCTATTTCGACGCGATGCAGCATGTGCCAGCAGTCGATGGTTCTTCTAAGCCAGACGTCGCTCATGCACCAGTGATCGCTTCGTTTGCTGAACGCGCAAAACAAGGTCCAATCCGTACAGTCAGCGCCACTGCTGATGCGGAAATGGGTCGTAAGCGAGTCGCTGCTCAGCAGTTAATCGCCGCATATCGCTTCCTCGGTAGCCATTGGGCCAATTTGGATCCATTGCAACGCCAGGAACGCCCGAGCTTGCCAGAGTTGGAGCCAAGTTTCTACGGCTTTACTGATGCTGATATGGATATTCAATTTAATATCAGTAACACTTATTTTGGTGCGGAAACCGCCTCTCTGCGCGATTTAGTCAATTCTTTGCGTGATACCTATTGCCGTTCTATCGGTGCAGAGTTCATGTACATCAGCGATCCTACTGAGAAGCGTTGGTTGCAACAAAAGCTCGAATCTATCCGTTCTACACCAAACTTCACACCAGAAAAGAAAAAGCACATTCTTGACCGCTTGACAGCGGCGGAAGGCTTGGAGCGTTATCTGCATACACGTTACGTGGGTCAGAAGCGTTTCTCACTCGAAGGTGGCGAAAGCTTTATCGCTTCGATGGATGAGACTATCCAACGTGCTGGTGAGCGCGGCGTGCAAGAAATCGTAATCGGTATGGCCCATCGTGGCCGCTTGAACGTGTTGGTCAATACCCTGGGCAAAATGCCGCAAGATTTGTTTGCTGAGTTTGAAGGCAAACACGGCGATGATTTGCCAGCAGGTGACGTTAAATACCACCAAGGTTTCTCTTCTGACGTATCGACTCCTGGCGGCCCAGTTCATTTGTCACTCGCATTTAACCCATCTCATCTGGAAATTGTGAATCCAGTGGTTGAAGGCTCCGTTAAAGCCCGTATGGATCGTCGTGGCGACAAGGATGGCTCTCAAGTATTACCTATTTTGGTACACGGTGATGCCGCGTTTGCAGGCCAAGGCGTGGTCATGGAAACGCTGAACTTGGCGCAAACCCGCGGTTACGGTACTGGCGGTACGATGCATATCGTGATCAATAATCAGATTGGATTCACTACCTCTGATCCACGCGATTCACGTTCCACTTTGTATTGCTCCGACGTTGTGAAGATGATCGAAGCGCCAGTGCTGCACGTCAATGCAGATGATCCAGAAGCGGTTGTTTTGGCGACGCAGATCGCGCTTGACTACCGTATGGAATTCAAGAAAGACGTCGTCGTTGACATCATTTGCTACCGTAAATTGGGTCACAACGAGCAAGATACGCCAGCATTGACGCAACCGTTGATGTACAAAAAAATTGCGCAACATCCTGGTACTCGTAAGATGTATGCAGACAAGTTGTCTGCACAAGGTACGATCCCAGTCGATGGCGGCGATGCAATGGTGAAAGAGTTCCGTGATGCGATGGATGCAGGTAAGCATACACACGATCCGGTTATCTCTAATTTCAAAAACAAATACGCTGTTGATTGGATTCCTTTCCTCAACCGTAAATGGACTGATGCAGCAGATACCGCAGTTCCAGCGACAGAATTGAAGCGTCTGGCTGAACGTATTACCACAGTGCCTGCCGGATTTAAGCCACATAGCCTGGTCGAAAAAGTTCTGGGTGACCGCGCAACCATGGGCCGTGGTGAAATGAATCTGGACTGGGGTATGGGCGAACATCTGGCCTATGCATCTCTGGTTTCTTCAGGCTATGCAATTCGTCTGACCGGTCAAGATGCTGGTCGTGGTACTTTCGTTCACCGTCACGCAGTATTGCATGATCAAAACCGCGAACGTTGGGATTCTGGTACTTATATTCCTCTGCAAAACATCTCCGACAACCAAGCACCGTTCACGGTGATTGACTCTGTTTTGTCTGAAGAAGCGGTATTGGGTTTTGAATACGGTTACTCAACAGCAGAACCAAACACACTGACAATCTGGGAAGCTCAGTTCGGCGATTTCGCTAACGGTGCGCAAGTGGTTATCGACCAATTCATCAGCTCCGGCGAAGTGAAGTGGGGTCGCGCTTCTGGTCTGGTAATGATGTTGCCGCACGGCTATGAAGGTCAAGGTCCAGAGCACTCATCCGCTCGTCCAGAACGCTTCCTGCAATTGTGTGCAGACAACAATATGCAAGTGGTTCAGCCGACAACTGCGTCGCAGATTTTCCATCTGTTGCGTCGTCAGATGATTCGTCAGTTCCGTAAGCCTTTGGTCATCATGACACCAAAATCTTTGCTGCGTAATAAAGATGCTGGCTCACCATTGTCGGAATTGTCTAAAGGCAGCTTCCACACAGTGATCGGTGAAGTTGATGAGAAAATCGACGCGAAGAAAGTGAAACGTGTTATTGCTTGCTCCGGTAAGGTCTACTACGATTTAGTGAATGCACGTAAAGAACGTGCTCAGTCCGATACAGCGATTATCCGTGTGGAACAGTTGTACCCATTCCCACATAAGAGCTTTATTGCGGAGCTGAAAAAATTCCCTAACATGGTTGAATTGGTTTGGGCGCAAGATGAGCCGCAAAATCAGGGTCCATGGTTCCAGATCCAGCACAATATTTTTGAAAGCCTGGAAGAAGGCCAGAAATTGGCTTACGCAGGTCGTCCAGCAAGTGCGTCACCAGCTGTCGGTTACTACGACAAGCACTATGCACAACAAAAAGCATTGTTGGAAACTGCATTTTCCAAACTCAAAGGCTTTGTCCTCACTAAATAAATGACGCGATGCTGCATCAGAAACTGATGCAGCATTTGGCTACCCGAATCGGAGAGTAAAAAATGGCAATTATCGAAGTAAAAGTTCCTCAGTTATCTGAGTCCGTTGCAGAAGCGACCTTGTTGGCCTGGCATAAAAAAGTTGGTCAATCTGTCACTCGTGACGAAAATATGATCGACGTCGAAACAGACAAAGTTGTGCTGGAATTGCCAGCACCTGAAGCTGGTGTGATCACACAAATTATTAAAGGCGATGGAAGCACCGTCGTGGCTGGTGAAATCATCGCCATCATCGACACGGATGCCAGCGCGAAAGTAAGCCCAATGGAAGTTTCTGCTGCACCAGTAGCTGTTGCAGCCACAGCAGCACCAGCAGTGGCTGATGCAAAATCTTCCGCTGGCATTGCCATGCCAGCCGCTGCCAAAATTTTGGCTGAGAACGGTTTGTCCGCTGGTCAGGTAGATGGTTCTGGCAAAGATGGCCGTGTTACTAAGGGCGATGCACTGGCAGCAGTTGCTGGTAAAGCAGCGCCGGTCGTGGCACCATTGGCAGCGCCAGTCGCGTCTAAACCAGCATTACAACAAGTGGCAGCACCAACCTTGGCGAGCCTCGGTGATCGTCCTGAAGAACGTGTTCCTATGAGCCGTTTGCGTGCACGTATCGCCGAACGTCTGGTTCAATCTCAGTCTACTAACGCGATCTTGACGACATTTAATGAAGTCAACATGGCGCCAGTCATGGAATTGCGCAACAAGTACAAAGATAAATTTGAGAAAGAGCATGGCGTTAAACTGGGCTTCATGTCTTTCTTCGTTAAGGCTGCCGTTGCTGCATTGAAGAAATACCCAATCGTTAATGCATCAGTTGATGGTAATGACATCGTCTACCACGGTTACTTTGATATCGGTATCGCTGTTGGTTCGCCACGTGGTCTGGTCGTGCCTATTTTGCGCAACGCGGATCAAATGTCTATCGCAGATATCGAAAAGAAAATCGGCGAATTCGGTGCTAAAGCGAAAGACGGTAAATTGACTCTGGACGATTTGTCCGGTGGTACATTCTCTATCTCTAACGGCGGTACTTTCGGTTCTATGTTGTCGACACCGATCATCAACCCACCACAATCAGCAATTCTTGGCGTACACGCAACCAAAGATCGCGCAGTAGTTGAAAATGGTCAGATCGTTATTCGTCCAATGAACTACCTGGCAATGTCTTACGATCACCGTATCATTGATGGCCGCGAGGCTGTGTTAGCTCTGGTTGCGATGAAAGATGCGTTGGAAGATCCTTCACGTCTGTTGTTAGATCTGTAATCATTGAACAACGGCTATCAACGTGAATATCGCTGACGAAATTCAACGTTTGCACGAACTGCATCAGTCAGGCGCTCTGTCTGATGCAGAGTTTGCGCAAGCCAAGGCGAAGCTGCTCGAGAAAGTAGGGTCGGGCACTTCTTCCAATCAATCCGAATCTTCTTTTAAATCTGCTTCTTTCTCTGGCGCAGATGATGCGCTGAATCAATTGAATCGTTTTCGGCGTTCTACGAGCGATAAATGGTTAGGTGGTATTTGTGGCGGTCTGGGGAAATTCACGGGTCTTGATTCCTGGATCTGGCGTTTGATTTTTGTTTTCTTCGCGATGTTTGTAGGCTCAGGTGTTCTTGCTTACCTACTGGCATGGATTTTTGTGCCCGAAGAAGAGTAATATTTGCTGAAGATCTACATGTAAAGATAGTCGGCTATAAATAAATTCAGGAAAATTTCATGAGTAAACAATTTGATGTCGTCGTTATCGGCGGTGGTCCTGGTGGCTATATTGCGGCAATTCGTGCCGCACAACTCGGTTTTTCTACTGCATGTATCGATGCGTGGACTAACGAAAAAGGTGGTCCGGCACCTGGTGGTACTTGCACCAACGTAGGTTGCATTCCATCAAAAGCATTGTTGCAATCTTCCGAACACTTTGAGCACGCTGGTCATGCATTTGCTGATCATGGTATTCAGGTCTCGGGTCTGGGTATGGACGTGGCGAAAATGTTGGGTCGCAAGAACACCATCGTTAAGCAAAACAATGACGGTATTTTGTTCTTATTCAAAAAGAATAAAGTAACTTTCTTCCATGGTCACGGTTCTTTCGTTAAGGCCGATGCTGCCGGTTACGAAATCAAAGTTGCTGGCAAAACCGAAGAAACAATTACAGGTAAGCACATCATCGTTGCGACTGGTTCTAACGCACGTGCTCTGCCAGGTACGCCGTTTGATGAGGTCAACGTGTTGTCCAACGAGGGCGCGCTGAATATTGCTGAAACACCGAAAAAACTCGGTGTGATTGGCGCGGGCGTTATCGGTCTGGAAATGGGTAGCGTATGGCGTCGTTTGGGTTCCGAAGTGACAGTCCTCGAAGCTCTGCCAACTTTCCTGGGCGCAGTCGATGAGCAAATCGCTAAAGAAGCGCACAAACTGTTTGTGAAACAAGGTTTGTCGATCAACCTTGGCGTAAAAATTGGCGAAATCGTTAATAGCGGTAAAGACGTTACTGTTAATTACACCGATGATAAAGGCGCTGAACACAAAGCGGTGTTCGATAAGCTGATTATCTCTATCGGTCGTACACCAAATACAAACGGTTTAAATGCCGAAGGCGTTGGTTTGGAACTGGACGAGCGTGGTTTCATTGCTGTTGATGGTGATTGCAAAACAAATCTGCCTAACGTTTGGGCGGTGGGTGACGTGGTACGCGGTCCTATGCTGGCACATAAAGCGGAAGAAGAGGGTGTTGCGGTCGCTGAACGTATCGCTGGTCAACACGGCCATGTCAACTTCAACACGATTCCTTGGGTCATTTACACGTCGCCGGAAATTGCTTGGGTTGGTCGTACTGAACAGCAATTGAAGGCTGATGGCGTTGCATACAAAGCAGGCATTTTCCCATTTATGGCGAATGGTCGTGCACGTGCTTTGGGCGATACATCAGGTATGGTGAAATTCCTGGCTGATGCGACAACCGATGAAATTTTGGGCGTACATATTGTTGGTCCAATGGCGTCTGAATTGATTTCCGAAGCAGTGGTTGCAATGGAGTTCCGTGCTTCTTCTGAAGATATTGCACGTATTTGCCACGCACATCCATCGTTGTCTGAAGCGACGAAAGAAGCGGCTTTGGCCGTCGATAAGCGTTCATTGAATTTCTGATTTAATGTGGCAATATATGCTGAGTGCGCGTAAGTAAGCCTTAGCGAAATGGACGAGTCGGGTACTCGTCCATTTTTGTTTCAAAGCCATTAGCCCGGGAACGGATCTTCGATAGCGTCGATTAAGTGCTTGAAATGATTCACCATTGCCACTGTAATTAGTTAAAGTGGCTTAAGTAAAATTACGCGCTTTGCGCAGAATAATGAGACCTGAAGCGATCGGCATTGTTCGCTCGTCAAGGTAACTTGAAAAAACAGACTATGGATGTTCAAGAGTTTTATCAGGATGCGTTAACACAACGCGGTTTCACAGCCGATGAGGCGCAGAAACGTGCCGTTGATCGCCTGCAAAAATCCTATGAGGATTGGGTGTATTACAAAGGAAAGCGTGCCAATAAACTGACGCGCATGATTACCCGTCCGGAAGTTCCCCGTGGCGTTTATATGTGGGGTGGGGTGGGGCGCGGCAAGTCATTCTTGATGGATAGCTTTTATTCTGTAGTGCCGGTGGTTCGTAAAACGCGTCTGCATTTTCATGAGTTTATGCGCTCGGTTCACCGTCAATTAGATGAGTTGAAAGGTGTTGCCAATCCACTTGACGAAGTGGCGCGTCAAATTGCAAAAAAATATCGCCTGATATGCTTCGACGAGTTCCATGTGTCAGACGTAGCTGATGCGATGTTGCTCTATAACTTACTTAAAGCCTTATTTGATAATGGTGTCTCCTTTGTGATGACCTCTAATTATCAACCTGAGACTTTATATCCCGAGGGTTTGCATCGTGATCGCATGTTGCCGACGATTGCATTGCTCAACGAGCGTCTTGATATTTTGAACGTCGATTCGGGGAATGACTATCGCAAGCGCGCTTTGGAACAGGTGCAGGCTTATCTGACGCCACTTAATGCTGCGACGGACAAAGCACTGCGTGACAGTTTTGCACGCATTGCTGACACTAAAGATGAAGATCCACTCGTCGATATTGAAGGCCGCAATTTAAAGTCTTTAAGACGTGCCGGGGGTGTTATTTGGTTTGATTTTCATACTTTGTGTGGCGGGCCCCGTTCGCAAAATGATTATCTTGAAATCGCCAGTCGTTTTCATACTGTTATCTTGTCGTCGATTCCTGCGATGTCGGCCGCCATGTCGTCTGAAGCACGCCGTTTTACCTGGTTGATTGACGTGTTTTACGATAATAAAGTAAAACTAATTATGTCGGCTGAAGTAGCACCGGAGTTGTTATATACTCAAGGTACCTTATCTAACGAATTTCACCGAACTGTATCGCGTATTATTGAGATGCAATCCAAAGAGTATATGGATGCCGATCAACGCCAACTTGCTGATTCACTGACTCATTGACTTGATGAAAATACTTTCAAAAATTTCTTATAATAATATGGCCAGATGTTTATTTGCCATAGGCATGCTTAACGCCAGTGCAAATGTACTCGCAGAAGATGGTAAGCAGGAGTTGGTTGAAATTGCGCAACTGGTTCATGCACTCGATGAACGTTATCCTGCGGGTAGTATTCAAAGTAATGAAGTAGCAGAGATTGCCATCAAGGAAAGTCAGTCCGCAGAGGATCGTCTGGAAAACTGGTATGTGGTTTCGGAACATCACTGTTATAACACCTTCTTTGTGAATGATTGCCTAAAGCGGATAAAGGTTGAACGAAGAGAATATTTGCCGACACTGCAACGTATTTCTTTGGAGTCTCAGGCTTTGCAGCGTTTGCTCAAAGTGATGGAGCGTGATCGCGAAACGGCTCAAAAACAAGCAAAGTAATTGCAGATGTATAGACGGGGATTCCCAATAATCGATAAGTCATGTGGCGTCGCATACAATTTCGATACTCCGTCTAAATAAAAAGTTCGTTTTCTGTTTGGTCGATTTGCCATGTTGGTGAATCGAGACCCTCACCATGGAATGCGGCATAATATCGCTCTCCTCCAGTAAAGTTTTTTTCCATGTCATTTTCTACCCTGGGGCTTTCGCCCGAAATCTTGCTCGCTATTGGTGGGCAACACTACTCTGATCCTACGCCTATTCAAAGTGCGGCGATTCCACATATCCTCCAAGGGCATGACGTCATTGCTGAAGCGCAAACTGGTTCTGGTAAGACTTTAGCGTTTTGTGCTCCGTTGGTACAGTCTTTGAAGAAATCGGTACGGCCGAGAGTGATTCAGCATTTGATTTTGGTGCCAACCAGAGAGTTAGCGACACAAGTTGCCGCAACGTTGGAAGCCTTAATTAAAAATAGTACGCCATCTGTCAAATTAGCAGTCTTGTTTGGTGGGGTCTCAATCAATCCGCAAATGCTGCATTTGCGTGGTGGTGCAGATATTGTGATTGCGACACCAGGGCGCTTACTTGATTTAATCGATCATAATGCGCTGTCATTGTCTTTCGTCCGCTCCTTGGTGTTGGATGAGGCGGATCGTTTATTGGAATTGGGTTTTGCAGAAGAGTTGCAACGTATATTAAATCTGTTGCCCGTCGCACGCCAGAATCTCTTATTCTCAGCCACATTTGCGCCACTACTGAACGAGTTGGCGACAAAACTATGTCAATCGCCGGTACGTATTCAGGTTCCGGCAACAGAAACGGCTAAGCCTGATATTCTTCAGCGAGCAATTTCGGTGGATGCGTCGCGTCGCACGCAGTTGCTACGACATTTGATTAAGATGGAAGGCTGGAAAAGGGTGTTGGTATTTGTGGCGACTAAATACTCTGCGGAGTTAATCGCGACCAAATTACGAAGATTAGATATTTCTGCCGAGCCGTTTCATGGTGAATTGAGTCAAGGTAAGCGAACGCAGGTGTTGGCCGATTTTAAGGCGTCCCGAGTTAAAGTAGTGGTTGCAACGGACGTTGCTGCGAGGGGTATTGATATCGAAGACTTACCGGTGGTCGTCAATTTTGACTTGCCACGATCCAGTGATGATTACACGCATAGAATAGGGCGCACAGGACGGGCTGGTGCAAATGGCTTGGCATTGAGTTTTGTTACAGCTGATTCTCATTCACATTTTTCTTTGATCGGGCGTAAGCAGGGAGTGGATGTCAGACTGGAATCGATTCCTGGTTTTGAGGCGCTGGAGTTGCCAATACAGGCGGCGAAGGTTTCGGATGTGAACGGCGGCGTCAAAGGCCGTCGCCCGAGCAAAAAGGATAAGCTGAGGGCTCTCGCTGCGCAACAGAGCATGTCGACGGACAAAGAGGAGTAAACACCGCTGGCCTTGGTGGGTTTTGGTTCCCGGGAATTAATCCATTTCGGCTAAAGTTTGATGCACGAACGCGGATAAAATTAGCTTCGCTTGCGGTGTCACTTCGACGAATTCAAACCCATGGCGAAACTCAGCGCTGTTCTCCGTCGGAGCAATTGAGCGGAGTATCGTTTTTAAGGTTAAGTATTCGTCGGTTCCGGCGGCATTAACTTTGAATTTGATGATGCCAATGTCGCCTTTTTTTCCCAGCTGTTTTTTAATAATGCCGGAAGTCCCACCCATGCTCAGATCGCCTAACGTGGCAGCAGCTGTTTGCTCGGGATCGCCAATTGTCACCGATGCGATGATTTTCACGGTTGCGCGTGCGCCCTGACGTATTGTGGTTGCTCTGACTTGTTTGGGGTAGCTCAGATGTAAATAATCGTGCGGTGAATATACATATTTCACTAGGGATGCCGTAAATGCATAGGCTTTTTTGCCTGGAAATGCACGAATAATAAAGGTTTGACCTTCGCGTATTATGACTGCCTGACCATGAGCCATTGGTGCAGTCACCATTAAAGATTTACCTTTGACGTAGCCGATCAGTCTTACTGTATAGCGGGTTGCAGCCTGATCATGGGTTTGTAAGTAAAAAACTTCGCCAACCGTCCAACGTACACTATCTAGCTCAATGACTGATTCTTTATTGAGTTCCTCTGGTGCTTTTTGTTGGGTAACTTCTTGCGCCAGCTTTTCTGGCACAACGACTTTAGAGGGAATGCTGTCCCAAAGTTTATCCGCTTCACAGTAGCCAACTTCCATCAGATGATTGAGTTGTTGTTGGTCTTCAACGTGTACGCCAGCATCAAATAATACCTTCCCATCCTGATTATATATTGTCCAATCGATGGTTTGCCCGACGCTGATCTCTGCATGCTTAAGAGGCATTAATCCTTGCACTTCACCCATTTTTTATTTCCATTTTTTATGTGTGAGATATTTTTGTTCTGAGTGGATCTTACTCCAGAATGACGCGAAATTAACAAAGTCTATATTGTCTATGTTTTTAAATAATAGATTATGCGGATTTTTCTTGCTGGTTAAAATAAAAAAGACCTTAAAACTCTTTGTTTTCAGGTCTTTTTTGCAACACTAAATCGCCATGACGAACGTATTTATTTATTACTTGCTGCGGTTGCCTTTACGCAATCAACAAAATATCCGCGTTTGCCATCCACTTCAGCCTTGACCAAGCCATGGCAGTCAGTTTCAAAGCCAGGGAATTTCTCATTGAAATCGCGCACAAAACGCAAGTAGTCAACAATGGTACGGTTGAAGCGTTCGCCAGGAATCAAGAGTGGAATACCTGGTGGGTATGGCGTCAACAAGATCGCAGTAACGCGTCCCTCTAATTCATCGATTGAAACACGTTCAATTTCACGGTGCGCCATCATCGCAAAAGCATCTGATGGCTTCATTGCTGGTTGCATGTCAGATAAATACATCTCGGTCGTCAGGCGTGCAACATCGTGGCCTTTGTAGGCTTCATGGATGCCTTGGCACAAGTCTTTCAAGCCAGCACCTTCATAGCGCGGATTGGCCGCTGCAAACTCAGGCAAAATGCGCCAGATTGGTTGATTTTTGTCGTAGTCATCTTTGAACTGCTGAAGCGCAGTCAACAAAGTATTCCAGCGACCTTTAGTGATGCCAATCGTGAACATGATGAAGAATGAGTATAGACCGCATTTTTCGACAATAACGCCGTGTTCCGCCAGATATTTAGTAACGATCGATGCGGGAATGCCAGTTTCGCCAAATTTACCTTCGAGTGACAAGCCCGGAGTCACGATGGTGGCTTTGATCGGGTCGAGCATGTTGAAGCCAGCGGCTAATTTGCCAAAACCATGCCAATCGTCTTCGGCACGAATAATCCAGTCTTCGCGGGAGCCAATGCCGTCTTCCGCAAATTCTTCAGGACCCCAGACCTGGAACCACCAATCTTTACCCCATTCCTGGTCGACTTTACGCATCGCACGACGGAAATCCAAGGCTTCCAGAATCGATTCTTCAACCAACGCAGTGCCGCCGGGTGCTTCCATCATGGCGGCAGCGACGTCGCAAGAAGCGATAATCGAGTATTGTGGGGACGTTGAGGTGTGCATCAGATACGCTTCATTGAAGCTATCTTTATCGAGTTTGCGTGTTTCTGATTCACGCACTAAAATTTGCGATGCTTGAGAAATGCCTGCCAACAACTTGTGGGTTGATTGGGTAGAGAAAATCATCGACTCTTTTGCACGTGGACGGTCTTTGCCGATAGCGTGCATATCTTTGTAGAAGTCATGGAACGTTGCATGTGGCAACCATGCTTCATCAAAATGTAAAGTGTCGATTTGACCATCTAGCAAATCCTTTAATACTTCGACGTTGTACAAAACACCGTCGTAAGTGGACTGTGTGATCGTTAAAATGCGTGGCTTTTTATTTTTTGCTTCGCGAGCAAATGGATTGGCTTCAATTTTCCTTTGAATGCTCTCCATGCTGAATTCTTCCAGCGGGATAGGGCCAATAATGCCGAGATGATTACGTGTCGGCATCAGAAATACCGGAATCGCTCCACACATGATAATTGAGTGCAGAATCGATTTGTGGCAATTGCGGTCAACGACTACGATGTCGCCAGGAGCAACAGTAGAGTGCCACACCATCTTGTTTGAAGTGGACGTGCCGTTGGTTACGAAGTAGCAATGATCGGCATTAAAAATACGTGCAGCATTGCGCTCTGAAGCGGCGACAGGGCCAGTGTGATCCAGTAATTGACCGAGTTCTTCTACCGCGTTACAAACGTCAGCACGCAGCATGTTTTCACCAAAAAATTGGTGGAACATCTGGCCGATTGGTGACTTCAGGAATGCGACTCCACCTGAGTGTCCAGGGCAGTGCCAAGAGTAAGAGCCATCATTCGCGTAATGAACCAGAGCCCGGAAAAATGGTGGTGCGAGACCATCCAGGTATGCACGCGCTTCACGGATGATATGGCGTGCCACGAATTCTGGCGTATCTTCAAACATATGAATGAAGCCATGCAGTTCCCGCAAAATATCATTTGGGATATGGCGTGAAGTGCGGGTTTCGCCGTACAGATAAATAGGAATGTCCGCATTTTTATAGCGAATTTCTTCCACAAAAGCGCGTAATGATTTTAGAGCGTAATCTGTCTCTTCGGATGTGCCGGCACCAAACTCTTCATCGTCGATGGATAAAATAAATGCAGACGCACGTGATTGTTGTTGGGCAAATTGCGATAAATCGCCGTAGCTGGTAACGCCCAGAACTTCCATACCTTCGGTTTCGATGGCATCAGCCAGCGCACGAATGCCCAGGCCGGAAGTGTTTTCTGAGCGGAAATCTTCGTCAATGATGACGATGGGGAAGCGGAATTTCATGGTGGTCTCCAAAAGACTTGGTACGGGGGAGACGCCTGGGCAAGTTAAATCAACCGCTTGCGCGCCGAAAAATTCAAAATAGGGTTTGCGTGAAATCGTCCTTGACGACATTTACGCCCGTCCTAAAAGTACCGAATTCTCTCAGATAAGTAGTAGCTTATGTGAAAAAATTGGTCATTTTTTTCATTCGGGACGCAATTTCATGTGAATGTCATGAAGTGAACAATCTCATCGTATGTTGCATCGCAAAATCTAAATTCAAGCAAATTTTATTTTGTTTGGAAATTAAACGTTTCTGTACGTCAAAATAAAAATGAGCGCAGGATGCGCTCATTTTTATTGGAGTAAGGACTAAAGTCTGACTATATTTTTATCCTGCATCAGAAACGATAACTCGCTGCTGAAAAAACTGTTACCGGTGTCTTTTGAAATACAAACGGGCTCTTAGTTACTTCAGATGAATACCGGCTGACCGAGGCGCCTGTTGTTAAGGACCAGTTCGCATCGATAGTCCAGTGCCAACTGGTGCTTAATTTCACATCAGTCAGGCCTGAGCTCGGCATGTATGGTAAGTAGCCGCTGTTGAAAGACTGTTGATCGTTAACGCCAAAATAGGACTGCATGTATGAAGCATTAGCCCAATTTGCTCTGATCGTTGCTGTTAACCGGTGTTGGTCGCTGATAGCTGTCGTGACGCGAGCTCCCAAGCTGGTTTGCAATCCATTGTGATTTGTGCCGGAGCCATAGCGGATAGACGAAAGCAGGGAATAGTTTTGATTGATGTTGTAGTTAAGAAATGCGCCAGGTTCAATAGTGGTATCCACATCACCTAAACCTTGTAGCTTGGACGAAGATGACTCGTCCCGTGCTGGTTCTACACCCAATCGCAAGCCATACTGAATGGTAGGATCTTTGGAAAAGTTATAACCCAAGCCATTAATGCTGCTGAAAAACGCTCCATTTTTCCATTGTGCATCCAGCCAAGGATAGATTTTTGCTTTACGCTCGTCAGAGCCGGCATATTTTGGTGTAAACAGTACAATGCCACCTAAAGAAAAATTAACGTCTTTCGGCAGATAGAATTCAGGAATAGTTTGCACAAATTCAGACGTTTGCGCAAACGAGTTGCAACTGCACGCGACTAGGATAAGCCCTAAAAGCTTTTTCATTTTGATTTCTCTTTCTTATTTTAAATATGAAACCAAGCAAGTGAAGCCAATATTACACCAACACCTGCAACACCGTAAGAGGCGAAGTTCAGCCATTTTTTCTTGGTGAGTAGGGTGATCGCTGCAAGCGATATTGCTATCTGCACGGCTGTCATCGCTTGAGCCCAGCGATGGTGTTGGTGCAGTTCTAATTCAGAGGCTTCTTCCCATTTGCTTGATTCAGCTTCTAACTCTTCCGCTTTTTTCTTGATTTCTTCTTTTTCGGACTTGTAGCGTGCGACCTCTGTTTTATATTTTTCGGCATCCGTGCCAGGCAAGCTTATTGCTAACTCAGCCAGATTTTGCTTGTTGGACTTGGATTGGTAAAAATTCCACTGATTTGATGCTTCCGTTTTTTTAATCGCAGCTTCATTTTTGTACATCGCAGCATTGTTTTGTGTAGCACCACCTTCATAACCGAATAAAGCGCCAATTGTTGCCAATATTGCTGTCATTACAGCAATGCGGCTGGCAAATTGGTCGTTACCATGCGCTGCTGCATGTTCAACTTCGTGATCGTGCGGACCGTGTACGTGAAATTCATCGCTAGACATAAAAATCCTAAATTTTCTTATAAGTTACAAATGCGTAATGCAAATTTTGTGCTTCTGAATAATGTTTTTCTCTTGCAACTTCTTGCCAGTATTTTGTGTCGATCGCCGGGAAAAAAGCGTCACATGGATATTCCTGATCAATTTCCGTCACGAGCAAACTATCTGCCATGGTCATCGCTTGCAGATAAATCTGTGCGCCACCAATAATAAATGCGTCCTCGTTTTTCACTACAGACTGCGCTTGCTCCAAAGAGTTCACTATCTCAATGCCGTCATGATGCCATTCCGGATTTCTGGTGATGACAATATTACGTCTGTTCGGCAATGGTCGCCCGATAGACTCATAGGTATTTCTGCCCATAATGATTGGGTGACCACTAGTGCTCTTTTTGAAGTGAGCGAGATCCTCTGGTAAGTGCCAGGGAAGGCTATTGTTGATACCTATGCCTCGTTGTTTATCTATGGCAACGATAATACTTAATGATGTCATTGTAGTGAATTCCTTGTATCAAACTGCAACAGGTGCCTTGATATGAGGATGGAATTCGTAGTTGCTAAATTCAAAATCATCAAATTGGTAATCGAATAAACTTGCCGGCTGACGTTTGATGACGAGTTTCGGCAAAGGGAATGGTTTGCGCGCCAACTGCTCTGCAACTTGTTCCATGTGATTTGAGTATAAATGACAATCGCCGCCAGTCCAGATGAACTCGCCAACCCCGAGGCCAGTCTGTTGGGCGATCATATGTGTCAGTAAGGCATACGACGCAATATTGAAAGGCACGCCAAGAAAGATATCAGCACTACGTTGATAGAGCTGACAAGAAAGTTTTCCATCCGCGACATAGAACTGAAACAAAGCGTGACATGGTGGCAGCTTCATTTGTGGAATATCTGCGACATTCCAGGCTGAAACGATTAAGCGTCGTGAATCAGGATTCGACTTAATTTGCTCGATTAATTGTGTGATCTGATCGATGTGTTTCCCGTCTGGGGTAGGCCAGTTCCGCCATTGGGATCCGTAAACTGGTCCCAGATCACCATTTTCATCCGCCCAGTCATCCCAGATAGATACGCCGTTATCTTTCAGATACTTGATATTGGTTGAGCCAGCTAAAAACCAGATCAATTCGTGAATGATGGACTTTAAGTGCAATTTCTTGGTGGTGACCAGAGGAAAACCCTCGTTAAGGTCGAAGCGCATCTGGTATCCAAAAACGGATACCGTGCCAGTGCCAGTACGGTCAGTTTTTTTTGCCCCGTGTTCTTGGACGTGACGCATAAAGTCGAGGTATTGGCGCATGGTGAATGAGGTATTGAAGATGTTGCAAAAGAAAAGAGGCGTTAGTATACCTTATGCACGTCTTTCATCTGATTCTATCGGTCATAAAAACCACGACTTTTCGATCTTTTTTTTGCAGTGCGCAAAAAAGTTCATGTTGCATTTCACGTATTCGGTAATTCAATTGACGGGACTTTAAGCTGTTCTTAGTGCTAGCAAGGATCGTATTTTCTTTTTTCTATATCCTCTGGCTGCAAACATGACGACGTTTTGAGTGTAATTACCCCTCGTTGAGCAGTGGATCTTTGCCATCCCTATCGCCAGGCGCGATCAACGGCAACTTGATTTCAAATCTCGAACCGCGGTTCGGTACACTGGATACGTGGATGGTTCCGCCCAGAACATTGGTGATGATATTGAATGTGATACTTAAACCTAGTCCACTTCCACCTTGACCAAACTTGGTGGTGAAGAATGGCTCAAAAATCCGGTTGATAATCTCTGATGGAATACCTTTTCCATCGTCAGTAAAGATCACCATGACATAATCGCCCATCTTTTCTGCTGTGCAAAGCATGTGTCCTTCTGTGCGTCCTTCCAAGCCATGGATCACCGAATTGTTGACGAGGTTGGTGAAAACTTGCCCAAGTAAGCCAGGGTAGCTATCAAGCTGGATATCTTCTGGAATATCCAATTCTAGTGTAAAAGGTGTTTTCCGTAGGCTGGAGTGGAGCAGTGCAGTCAGCTCTTGCAACATGACTAGTAAACCGAAAGTGCGTCTTTGAGCACTCGATTGATCGACCGCAACTTGTTTGAAATCTCCGACTAAATGCGCAGATTGTTGCAGACCACGTAATAATAATTTAGTTGAATCCAAAGCGGTGACGGCATATCGTGTGAGGTCCGAGCGTCTAATTTGTCCTCCTTCCACCATTTGCAGTAGGTGACGGGTTTCTTCCTCCAGAGTACTGGCGACCAGTAAACAGTTGCCAAGAGGGGTATTGAGTTCGTGGGCGACACCCGCAACCATGGAACCTAAAGCGGCCATGCGCTCTACGCGGGCAAGTTCGGCTTGTGCGGAATTAACGTTGTTAAGTGCTGCCTCCAGGTTTTGATTCACACTTTCAAGCTCTTGCGTGCGTTGACGCACTTTGGACTCTAGTGTGCCGGAATATTCGAGCAGCTGGTGATTTTTTACTTCAAGTTCTCCAAACGAGCGTTTTAATGCTTGTCGGGTTGCTTCTAAACTATTTGCAAGGTGGCCCAGTTCATCTTCGCGATTGAGTGCAATCGGGTCATTCAGTTCGCCGTTAGCGAGGCGGTCAGACTCGTCCATGAGCATTCTGACGGGTTGTACCAGGCGCCACTGAAGAACCAGCAAAATGAAGAATATTGCCATGAATAAAGACAGTACTGCAGTCGTCACGTAGCGTCGGAAGTCCGAACGTAGGCTTTCTTGCAGCAAATCTTCTGCCAGGGTCAGACGGACCTCGCCGATGACTTGACCGCCATGCTTGATTTCGCGTGCCATCGTTGTAAATGGCCCTTTTTGGGTTTGGCGTCGGACGCTATTTTTAATAAATTCTTTTCTATCGGGGAGGGTGATAACCTCAATAGTTGCTACGCGTGGATCGGAATACACCACCTCGCTCGAAATATTTGCTATTTCAGGCGTAATTTGCCATAGCGGTTCGCTCAAAATGACTGACAAGATTTCGACCAGGCGATTATGATCTTCGGCGTTTCGCGCGCGGGCAGCGATTTCTATGCTGTTGATGTGATACGGAATTAAGAACGTCGCTGGAACAGTGAGTCCAAAAACCACTGCTAAAATAATAGCTAGTCTGAGGGTGATACGGCTGCGAATGGCAGAAAAAATGTATCTAAACCGCATTGCAATATCCTTGTGCGTCGCTGTTCTGTGGGGTGCTGCTAAAAGGCACGCTATGCGCTTCGCTTTTATGAACCTAGTCAGAAATATGCAATAGTTGCAACCAACTTGGTTATCAATGCGTAGACAATCGAGAAATACTAAGAGTTTTTCTTATTTTGAGCAAGAAGATGATAGTCCGTGCACTGACATGTAACAACAAAGTTTATTTTGTCTCCTCTATCCACGCCATTTGTATTGCTTCCAATACTTTTTCTCCGCCCCGCAAGTGATCGTCGTCGAAACCGTCCAAATCAACTACCCAGTTATGTAAATCAGTAAAGCGCACCATCAGAGGGTTGACATCCGGGTATTTGTCGTACAAAGCCGCGGCAATTTCATGGATGTCAGACCATTGCATTTGTTGTCCCTTGATGAACCTCTTCGAAGCTCACATTAGTGATTTTCTCGCGCATGGTTGATAGTGTACTTCGGAATTTCGATGGTGATGTCTTGTTGACCTAATTTAACCTGACAAGATAGTCTGGATGTTGCTTCCAGTCCCCAGGCAGCATCGAGTAAGTCCTCTTCGTCGTCAGTTGACCCGTTTAGTGATCGAAATCCCTCGCGTATAACGACGTGGCAGGTGGTGCAAGCGCACGACATTTCGCACGCATGTTCTATTTCCACGTCGTTTTCAACTAAGGCTTCGCATAAGGATTTTCCTTCATCAGCTTCAATAATCGCGCCTTCGGGGCAAAGCTGAGCGTGGGGTAGAACGATAATTTTTGGCATGCTATTCTCGATTTTTGTCTATGTAGGTGCTTTTATACCCAGATCAAGACTGCGTGCATCTGGATATTTGTCTGCGAATTAACGGTACTTGTTTTTGCTGATTAAGCAATGTCATCCAATTTTTTTCCTGCCAACGCGCTACGGACACTCTGATCCATGCGGCGTGCAGCAAATTCTTCCGTGCCGCTTGCTAAATCGGAAATTGCAGTGTGTAACATCTCATGGTTGTCTTGCTGCATTTGTATTCTGATTGTTTGCATGAGCTGTGCAATCACTGCAAATTCCGCCTCTGAAATCAAATGACGGTCGGCGTCTAGCGCAGATTGTGTGGCGAGCAATATTCTTTCTGCTTCGACTTGTTCTTCGCGCAGCGCGCGCATTTGCATGTCGGCATCCGCAGAACTGAAGGAATCTTGCAGCATACGTGTGATATCGTCATCGGCGAGGCCGTAAGACGGTTTAACATTAATTGTCGCTTCGACACCAGAACGCAGTTCTCTTGCTGAGACAGAAAGCAAACCATCGGCATCAACCTGATAAGTGATGCGGATACGTGCAGCGCCTGCGGCCATTGCTGGAATTCCACGTAGTTCAAAGCGTGCTAATGAACGGCAATCGCTGACTAATTCCCGTTCACCCTGAACCACATGAATTGCCATTGCTGTCTGACCATCTTTGAAGGTGGTAAATTCCTGGGCACGGGCACACGGAATTGTTGAGTTGCGTGGAATTACTTTTTCTACTAATCCACCCATGGTTTCTACACCAAGTGACAGTGGAATTACATCCAGCAATAACCAATCGTCGCCCGGTGCGCGGTTGCCAGCCAATAAGTTAGCTTGAATTGCTGCGCCAAGTGCGACGACTTTATCTGGATCGATATTGGCGAGCGGGGTGGTTTCAAAGAACTCACCAACCGCTTTGCGTACGTGTGGCATACGTGTTGCACCACCAACCAGCACAACGCCATCAATATCGTCGCTGGATAAGCCTGCGTCGCGTAAGGCTTTGCGGCACGGTGTAATGGTTTTAACGACCAGATTTTGCGTCATTTCTGCGAATACGCTGGCAGTAATTTGCAAATGCACTGTTTCACCGGAATTGAGCTTGGCATCAATGAAGGTGCTTGGTTTGCTGGATAAAATTTCCTTGGCTTCACGTGCTTTGACCATTAGTAGGCTAGTATCTTCGTCGGATAGTGGCGCCAATTTGGATTCTTGTAAAATCCAGCAAAACAGACGATGGTCAAAATCATCTCCGCCTAATGCAGAATCGCCACCAGTAGACAACACCTCAAATACGCCTTTGCTCATCTTTAAAATAGAGATGTCAAAGGTGCCGCCGCCTAAATCGTAAACAGCGTAAGTGCCCTCTGAGGCATTGTCCAGGCCATAGGCAATCGCCGCAGCGGTAGGTTCATTCAGCAAACGTAGTACATTGAGACCAGCGAGTTTGGCAGCGTCTTTGGTCGCTTGACGTTGCGCGTCGTCAAAATAGGCCGGGACTGTGATGACTGCGCCGACCAGATCATCGCCTAAGGCGTCTTCGGCTTGTTGACGTAGCGTCGACAAAATCTGAGCGGAAATTTCTACCGGGCTTTTAATACCAGCAATCGTTTTTAACTGCACCATACCAGGCTCATCATGAAAATCGTAAGGCAGATTCTCAGTGTAAGCGATATCTTTTAAGCCGCGCCCCATGAAACGCTTGACGGAGACGATGGTGTTTTTTGGATCGTTGCTTTGCTCTGCCTGAGCTTTAAAGCCTATGTGCGCATGACCATTCGGTAAATAGCGAACGACTGAAGGCAATAGTGGGCGGCCCTCTTCGTCGTTCAAAACTTCGGGGATACTATTGCGTACGGTCGCAACTAATGAATTGGTCGTGCCCAGATCTATGCCTACCGCCAAACGATGTTGGTGAGGTGCGGTGGACATGCCTGGTTCGGAAATCTGCAATAAAGCCATGGTATCTGAGGAGGATGGCGAGCCATCAAATGGGCGCAAAAAGATGCGCAAGGTTAATCGAAATTACTCTTCCAGTGCAGCGATATCAGCAATGAATTTTTCTAAAAACATGCAAGTGCGAATCTCTTGCGCAGCGGCGGTAAAGTCTGGTTTGTCCAGTGTGCTCCCGACTTGCAGTAATTTTGCTTTTAAAGCGTTACGTAGTTCTTTTTCCAGTGCGTAAAGTGCATTTTGGTCATTCGCCTGGCGTGCATCGTCGAATGCCTCGCGCCATTCCATTTGCTGCATTAAAAAACTTGCAGGCATGCTGGTGTTGGATTCAGTTTGTAGATCTACACCTTGCAATTCACACAGATAAGTTGCACGCTTAAGCGGTTTTTTGAGTGTCTGATAGGCTTCGTTAGCGCGGGTTGCCCATTGCATGGCAACCCGTTTCTCAGCGTCACTGGCTTGTACAAATTTATCAGGGTGAACTTGATTTTGCACTTCGTGATACGCACGATCGAGCTGATTCATGTCCAGCGAAAATTGTTGAGGTAACTGGAATAGCTCAAAATGGTTTTGCATAACAATCTTCTGACGGGCTAGATGCGGAAACTTTCGCCGCAGCCGCATTCGTCTTTGACATTAGGGTTGTAAAATTTAAAACCTTCATTCAACCCTTCGCGTGCGAAGTCAAGTTCAGTGCCATCGATGTATGGCAAGCTTTTAGGATCAACGAATACTTTTACGCCGTGTGATTCAAATACTGAATCATCCGATCCTACTTCGTCTACATATTCAAGTTTATACGCCATGCCTGAGCAGCCTGTGGTACGTACGCCAAAGCGTAGGCCTATGCCTTTGCCGCGACGTTCCATGTAGCGAGTCACGTGTTTTGCTGCTTTTTCTGTGAGTGTAATTGCCATGCTGCTCCCCATCTTTACTACATCAATTCTTCGCTGCGTTTTCGCGCTACTTTTTTAAGCTGCGCTATGCTTGTTTTTGTAATCAAGTACTGCTGCTTTGATCGCATCTTCTGCCAGAATGGAGCAGTGGATTTTGACCGGTGGCAATGCCAACTCTTCAGCGATGGCTGTATTTTTGATTTCCAGTGCTTGATCCAGCGTTTTGCCTTTGACCCATTCCGTCACCAAAGAGGAGGATGCAATTGCTGAACCGCAGCCGTAAGTTTTGAACTTAGCGTCTTCGATTACGCCATCTGCGCCAACCTTGATCTGCAATTTCATGACGTCGCCGCAAGCTGGTGCGCCAACCATACCAGTACCGACGCTGTCATCACCTTTTTCAAAGGCGCCGACGTTACGTGGATTTTCGTAGTGATCTAAAACTTTGTCTGAGTATGCCATTTTGATGCTCCTGAATATTTGTGCTCTGTGCCTTCTGATGAAACTATTTTCAGTCAGAAATTAATTAATGTGCCGCCCACTGAATGGTCGAAATATCGATGCCGTCTTTATACATGTCCCACAGTGGCGATAAAGCGCGCAATTTCTCGACTTTAGTTTTCAATAAATTGATGGAGAAGTCGATGTCTTCTTCTGTTGTGAAACGGCCAATCGTGAAGCGAATGGAGCTATGGGCTAATTCATCACTGCGACCTAAAGCACGTAAAACGTACGACGGTTCCAAACTGGCAGAAGTACATGCAGATCCAGAAGAGACAGCGATGTCTTTAATTGCCATGATCAGTGATTCGCCTTCAACATAGTTGAAACTGACATTCAAATTATGCGGAACACGATGGTCCATGTCGCCATTGACATAGGTTTCTTCAATTTCTTTGAGTCCATTCGCCAGACGATCGCGCATGGCGCGAATGTGGCTTAACTCGCTTTCCATCTCTTCTTTTGCCAGGCGAAAGGCTTCGCCCATGCCCACGCATTGATGTGGAGCCAATGTGCCGGAGCGGAAGCCGCGTTCATGACCGCCGCCGTGCATTTGCGCCTCCAGGCGTACGCGTGGCTTGCGGCGAATGTACAGAGCGCCAATGCCTTTAGGTCCGTAAGATTTGTGGGCAGAGAAAGAAACCAGATCAACTTTTACTTTTTCCAGATCGATTTCTACTTTACCTGTTGCTTGCGCTGCGTCGGAATGGAAGACGATGCCGCGTTCACGACACAATTCGCCGATTTCAGCGATAGGCTGAATGACGCCGATCTCGTTATTGACCCACATGACGGAAACCAGAATAGTGTCAGGGCGAATTGCTTCTTTTAACTGTTCAATCGTGATCAGGCCATTGTCTTGTGGCTGCAGATAGGTCGCTTCAAAGCCTTGGCGTTCGAGTTCACGCACAGTATCGAGCACTGCTTTGTGCTCAGTTTTTACTGTAATTATGTGCTTGCCTTTAGCCTTGTAGAAATTGGCTGCACCTTTTAATGCCAGGTTATTACTTTCAGTCGCGCCGGAAGTCCAGACGATTTCGCGTGGGTCAGCGTTGACCAGCGCTGCAACATTGCCGCGCGCTTCTTCAACCGCTGCTTCCGCATCCCAGCCGTACATATGACTGCGTGACGCTGGATTGCCAAATTGCGCGCGTAAAAATGGGATCATTTTGTCAGCAACACGCGGATCAACAGGCGTCGTCGCGGAGTAATCCATGTAAATAGGGAAGTGTGGTGACTTCAGTGTGTCCAGCAGACTTTGTTCCAGTGGTGCGTTCATTCAAGACTCCAAATTTTCAAGAAGCTGTGTGATTGACATGCGACTGATGCACGACAATGACTTGGTTTTCCGAGATTTTCTGTTTTTGTTGATTGACCAGATCCTGTAGTGAAACTGAATCAAGGTAGTCAACCATTTTAGCGTTGAGGGTAGCCCATAAGTCATGGGTCATGCAGTGCAGTCCATTGCTCAGGTCACTGCCGTGGCAGTTACCCTTGCCGCCGCATTGCGTTGCATCAAGAGGTTCGTCGACAGCGATGATAATATCGGCGACGGTGACGTTTTGTGCTTTGCGGGCGAGATTGTAGCCGCCTCCTGGTCCTCGTACAGATTCTACGATTTCATGGCGGCGCAATTTTCCAAATAACTGCTCTAGATAAGACAAAGAGATATCTTGCCGCTGACTAATTCCAGCGAGCGTGACTGGACCTTTGTCCTGGCGCAATGCCAGATCTATCATGGCCGTAACGGCAAATCGTCCTTTGGTGGTGAGGCGCATACTGTTGCTCCGGTGCCTGTGGTACAAAATTCTGTATGCCCTGAGTTGTTGAGCATTTTGGTCAAGTATAGCAAACTTGAGTGATCTTGTCAGGTACTGCCAGATTTTGGATTTTTCAGAGGGAAAGAGCTGCGTCGAGGCGGTTCAGAATCTGTAGAAGTTGACCAATGATCTTGATTATTCGGATTCAAGATACAGTTTTTCCACTTTTTCTCTCGCCCAAGCCGTCTTGCGTAAAAATTTCAGGCTGGATTTTACACTGGGATCGGAAATGAAGCAGCGGATCTGAATTTTTTCGGCTAAACCGTCCCACCCATATTGATCAACTAAGTGAATAAGGATATTTTCGAGGGTGATGCCGTCGAGCGATTTTTTTTGCATTTGGTATTTTGTTGCTATTTTTTATGGACTGAACCAAAGTTCTGGTCGATTCAGTGGCAATTTATTGCTGTCTAAGAGCGGATTATTCAATTCTATGATGTTCCGATGTCGAATATCGGCTTTACGTGTCGATTCCTTGTGATATTTTTGGAAAATGTTTTCAAATTGTCCGCTAGCCAAAATATGTTCCATGCCATTTTTGAGATCTTTGGCAAGACCGGCTCGGCGCGGCGAAACAAAAAAGTAATAGGCCGTTGGGTAATGCAAGACGATATGATCATCGATCGCTATCTTCAAATCGGAATGACTGGTCTGCTCACCCCATATTTCAAATATTGCTCTTGGAAAATAATCAAAACGATTCACTTCTAACATTTTGAATAGTGCCTCATAGGTAGATGAGGTGATGACATTGATTTTGTTGCTTTGCAAAATATCTGTATCTGGCCAATCGTGTACTTGACCAGCATCGAGTTTATTCAAATCACTCAATGATTTTATTGGTTTTAGTATATCTTTATTTTTGCTACTGACAAATGAGATGCGCCAGCCGAGCATTCCTTTGTCGAGAGGAATTCGGATGGGAATTAACTTGGATTCGCGTTCATTGGTCGACATCGTCCAAACTAAATCTAGTTCACCCGTTGGCGAAATGGTCTCATTGATGGCACGTGTTTGCGGGTAGGCCATGCTGCTTGGCGTTAGCTGGTATTTGCCTGGAAATATTTGCAGTGCAGCTTTTAACACATCAAGGACGTAGTCAATGTGGGGGTCTATTTTGGCCGTCGAGCGCGGATAGTAGATGGTTTCACTGCTGTAGACGTTACTCATTCCCAAAATGAAAAATGATAAGACGAGAAAGCAATATGGCAGGAAACGTTTGGGCATTAGTAACTGGTATGCAAGTTTCGGTAAAATGTTAAATGAATTTTAGCTGAAAATGCCACAAATCATACGATTGAGTGATAAATAAAAAAAGCTGCCAGATCGATCTGGCAGCTAGTAGATGAAGTTGATTGTCTGGCTAATTCAAATATCGAAACTAATTCCCTGTGCTAACGGTAATGCGTTGCTGTAGTTGAATGTATTTGTAGAACGACGCATATATGCTTTCCACGCGTCGGAACCTGATTCGCGACCACCACCCGTATCTTTTTCACCCCCAAAAGCACCACCGATTTCTGCGCCAGAAGGGCCAATGTTGACGTTGGCGATACCACAGTCACTTCCAACAGCAGAAACAAAACGCTCAGCTTCACGCATATCTGTCGTGAAAATGGAGGAAGATAAACCTTGCGGCACTTCATTGTTCCATTCAATCGCTTGTTGCAAATCGGTGTAGCGTACGATGTACATGATGGGTGCGAAGGTTTCATGGTGCATCGATTGGGTTTGTGTCGGCATTTCAACTAATGCAGGACGTACGTAATAACCGGCTTCACATCCGGAAACACTGGTACGTTCACCACCAAACACTTGTCCCTGTTCATTTTTTGCGGCTGCTAATGCAGTCTGCATCGCATCGAAGGAGGCGCTATCAATGAGTGGTCCGACCAAAGTGGACTTATCGAGTGGATTGCCAATTGGCAGGCCAGCATAAATTTTCTTCAGACGTGGTACCAGCGTATCATAAATGCTGTCGTGAACAAACAGACGGCGCAATGTTGTGCAACGTTGCCCGGCGGTACCGACTGCTGAGAATGTAATTCCCCTTACAGCCATTTCAAGATCGGCACTTGGTGCTACGATCATCGCATTGTTGCCACCAAGTTCAAGGATAGTACGGGTAAGGCGTTTGGCGCATACTTCGGCGACCTGGCGCCCCATACGTGTTGATCCCGTTGCACTGACCAGAGCGACGCGCTTATCTTCAACCATTTGTGCGCCGGTTTCACGGCCGCCAATAATCAATTCTGCTAACCCGGCTGGTGCATCGTTGCCAAATTTTGCTACCGCTTTCATAAACAGGGCGTGGGTAGCGATCGCGGTTAATGGTGTTTTTTCAGATGGCTTCCAGGTCACGCTATTGCCACAAACAAAGGCTAGTGCTGCATTCCAGGCCCACACCGCTACCGGGAAATTGAATGCAGAAATGACGCCAACAACGCCGATTGGATGCCATTGTTCCATCATGCGGTGACCTGGCCGTTCGGAGGCGATTGTCAGACCGTAGAGTTGTCGAGACAGGCCGACGGCGAAATCGCAGATGTCGATCATTTCTTGTACTTCGCCTAAACCCTCTTGCAAAATTTTTCCTGCTTCAAGGGTAACTATTTTGCCCAGCGCTTCTTTGTGTGTGCGCAGTTCTTCGCCGAACAAGCGTACCAGTTCGCCACGACGTGGCGCTGGCACTTGGCGCCAGTGTTGAAATGCACTTTGAGCACGCGCGATGCGCGCTTGGACTTCCTCTGCATTGTCGGCGCGTAAGCTGGCTAAAGTCTTTCCGTCAATCGGTGAAATACTGAATATGTCGGAACCCTGATAGTCGTTTAATTGAACGCCGAGGTCCGCGAGTAGTGTTTGAAGTGTGGAATTATCCATGATCATCGCTTCGGAAAGTGAGATGGCGGATACGATCCATCAAGGAGTCCGCCATACAAAAATAAAAAAGGCTGGTTTAACTAAGTCTGGTTTTTGGCCGGTAATACTATTCCAGTACTTTTTAAGTACGGGTCAACGTACCGTCTAATTATACGGCGTAATATTTACCAAAGCGATTGGCGAGGAAATCAGATAAATTGGTCTGTTCCTGACGTACCAGGCCATGCTGTGGCAATTTGCCAGTAACCACCAGATCCACCATCGCGCAGATGCCTGACGCTGTGGTCAATTGAATCGCTGACAACAGTTGTCCGTTAACGTTTTGGGCGTAGATTTTTTTCGCGTAGGATTCTTGCTCCAGACGGCCAGCGCGCATACCGACTACGCTGACGAAAACCAATACCACGTCCTGTTTGGTCATTGGAATCGAGGTTTCTAACACATCTTTTAGGATAGGACGGCGTTCTAATTTACCCAATTCCAGGTCGCGAATCAGCATTTTCACGATGTCGCGGTGGCCAGGGTAGCGTACAGTTTTGTAGTTCAGGTTTTGCACTTTGCCTTCAAGACTTTCACACAATGTGCCTAAACCGCCAGACGTGTTAAAGGCTTCATAGTCGATACCGTCGAGGGAGAAGTGTTCGATTTCTTCCAGTGCTGCGGTTTCACGTAACTGACCATCAACGATGGCTTCGCAAGGATTGCAATATTCGTTGATCAGGCCGTCAGTGCTCCAGGTCAGATTGTATTTCAGCGCGTTGTTAGGGAAAGTTGGCAGGGCACCGACGCGCATGCTGACATCGCGCAGTGTTCCGAATTTTTTTGCCACGTCATTCGCTACGATGGAGATAAAGCCCGGAGCCAAACCGCATTGTGGAACAAATGCGCAATCTGCGCCTTCAGCAAGCTGTTTGACTACACGTGTGCTTTCTACGTCTTCAGTCAGATCAAAGTAGTGAGAATTTGCTTCGCGCGCAGCACCAGCGATGATTGGGGTGAGGAAATACGGACAAGCTGACAACGTCACTTTGTGACCGCGAATCAACTCAGTCACTACAGCTTTGTCGCCAAGATCAGCGTGGACTACACGGGTATGAGGAAAACCTGCTTGTTCTACGTACTTGAGACGTTCCGGATCACGGTCCGCAACGGTTATTTCATAGTCACCAGTGTGTGACAATAAATTCAGAATTGCATCACCGATTTTACCTGCGCCCAACAGAATGAGTTTCGTTGCCATGATTTGTCTCCGGAAAGTTGTGGTTATTTGATGTTTGAAAAAATGCAGCTGGGCTGAATTTTATTCACACTCAAAGTGTTGTTAATTTTGTTCCTGAGATAAGTCTAGGCTTAAGTTTTGTCAGATAATAGTGTCTAAGTTATCGTCATACTGCATGAAGGTAATACAATCTGACTATGATTTAATACAAAATGACAAGATGAGACCAGAACTCGATGAAGTGGATAATAAAGTATTGGCATTGCTGATGGATGATGCACGCTTGCCTGTTACTACGATTGCAAAGCTAGTTGGGATTGCCAGAACAACCGTTATTGCACGGATTGCGGCTTTGGAAAAACGCGGGGTCATTGCCGGATATGGCGTTAAATTAAGTCAAAAACTGGTGCAACCGGCAGTTCGAGCTTACGTAGGTCTATCGGTAGAGGCGCGCTATGCGGCAGGATTGATTAAGTATTTACAGCATTTGCCGGAAACTGAGACATTATGTGCCGTTAGCGGTGCTATCGACTATATGCTGACTTTGCGTTGTGATACCACTGATACACTCGATCGCTTATTGGATCAGATCGGCGCCATGGATGGCGTGCGTCAAACCTCGACATCCATTATTTTGAGCAAACGCATTGATCGTAGTGCAATCTAAAATTGACTGGATCAGATCTGATCATCAAGAGTTGCTGGCGGGTTTAACCTGGTTTTTTTTAGCCACAACACTGGGCTTTTTTGGTGTCAAATTGTCAGAGAAGTGCGTGTTAGACTGCATTAATACCTGTAAATGAATTGAGGCGCGGTCAACGCCGCTTCTGTCTAATAATGACGATAGTTGTGCATTTTCAGAATTGGCAGGTGCAGCTTGTGCGCTTTCTGGTTGAACTTTCTCTGACTGCCCTTGTGGAATTGACAAAGACGCCACTGCATAGGCATTGCCGCACATTAAGGCGGACAGAACGCTGATGGAAAACAAGCTGCGAAGTATAGTTTTATTTAACATGATTGCCTGCGGTTATTCTAAGTGAAACCAACAAATAAGCGTGCTGCAGAAAAATTTTACGTGTCCGACAACATCATAATGTCGATATTGATAAAATGACAGCTAATTTTAATTATATTAATTAAATAACTAAAGCTGACTTTTTGTGTGCGTTAAGCTTATTCTGCAAGATTTTACTATCAACTTGGTTCATTACAAGTTTTTGTTCAAGATTTAAGCGTTTTGCTTCAATGACTACGGTTTGCATTGCCAATCCTGATTGCGCGATATCGTAGGCGATTTTCTCTTGTTCAGACATCTTGTGCGCGCTAATTGTCACGCTTGGGATAGCGGCGACTGAAGCTGCATTCAATGGACGGACGTTGGCGCTAGCGATGACCGTAACAGCAATGGCTGCCAGAGTTGCGAGGCTGATAGTGGCTTTATTCAAGGTTTTCATGATTTTCTCCGATGTTCTTTCAGTGAGTGTTAAGTCAGTTGCGATGTCATCACTTTAGGGAAAAAGAACCAAGGGTGCGACCAGATTGCGATGAAATGCGGGATTTGAGGCATGAACTTCATTAAATACCTCCTGAAATGTCCGCTCATCCGGATAAAATCGATGACTAATCGTTTGTTGATATGCAGAATTTCAAATGGAATGTGAATGCTAAAAAAATCTTTGCTTGGCTGCTTGCTGATGGGATCGATGGCGTTCCCAGCGCGTGCTCAACTTCAAACCTGGGGTGAGTATCCGGACGTGCCACGCCTAATGCCGAATTCAGTTACTAACGGGAATCGTGATTTAAGTCAGATTGATCCCTTACGTGCCTTACAAAATTTAGATGAGATCGAGGTGCAGTCCTGGCTGAGAAAGCAAAACGATTTAACCGGCCGGTTATTAAGCCGTATTAATGCTCGTGATGAATTGCTTGCCCGGCTACAAGATCTTGATATTGCTTCGCGTGTCCAAAAGAACGTGGCCACCACGCCGTTGGTGATGAAAACAATAGTGCCTCCCATGGCAAAAAAATCGGCACGTATAGAATTAAAAGTCACTGGTGCTGAGATTTATACTCAGTCGGCTAGTGATCAGCGCACCCGTCTGATTATTCGTAATGAAATCATAGGCAGTGAGCGTGTGCTATATGTTGAAAATCCCGGCGAACATCTGTTACGCGTGGCAGCTGCGCCAGATGCCAAGCATCTTGCACTCATGTTAGAGCAGCCATCTGGTGAAGTGTTGATCCGTGTTGTCAGTGTGCTGGATGGCGAACTATCGGACGATAATATTTTCTGTGCGTCAGCAGGAAGCGTTGCAGAACCATCGATGATCTGGACTGCTGATAGTAGCGCGCTCATTTATAGTCAAAGCCTGGCTGCAAGCAGCCTCAATAAAACGGATATCTGGCTGCATGTGATTGGTCAGCCACAAAAAAACGACAAAATCATTATAGGAGCGCAAGCGACTGGAACGTTTGCAAAAAAACTGAAGATGAGTTCGCTGGACGTACCAGTGATTACTGCGTTGACAGGAACCCCGTTACTATTGCTTTCCATTTCGCAGTCTGAGGAAAAAACAGAGGGTAGAGCGGGTGGAAAGGAGCGTAGCTATTTCTATGTCAATCAATCTGAAATAAGAACAACAGAGATTCCCTGGAAAAATTTCGCAATGCCCGTCGATAAAGTTCAGTCGCTGATACAGGAAGGTGAGCAGTTATTTTTGCTCACCAATAAAAAATCTGCTAGCGGTGAAATACTCAAAATGGATTTAAGTAAGGCAAGTGACAAGCTGCAGTTGAGTCAATTTAAAGAGCTGGTCAAAGCGAGCGCAACTGAAATTAAAGACATTGCTGTCAGTAAAACTCATTTGTTTTGGCATGCGCTTGCCGCTGACGATAGCAGAAGCAAACTGTTTAAGCTTGATCTCACCAATGGCGCACTTGCTGAGCTCACGTTGCCAGAAAGTGGTGTTTTGACACAATTACATGTGGATCATGATACTGAATTACTGAGTTTTAATTTGAAAACTGCAAACGCGAGTGCTGGTGCCTACACAATGACGCCGCAAGGAAAAACCACAGTCGTCACTGCTGCGGTGCCCATGCAACGTGAAGTCGTTAAAGAGGGAAATCCGGTTGAGAGGAGACCTTTATTGATTCCTGCTGCGGATGGACGGAGTCTTAGCGTGGATCTGAGCTATCTGCGTGGTTTCGAAAAGAATGCCGAACATCCGGTTTTATTGCGGATTGCGCCTGGCACGGATGTCGCCACGGAATTTGGAGATATGGCATGGCTAGAGAAGGGTGGCGTGATAGCAAATCTGAATATCAATGTCGCTGGAACACAGTCTGCAAAAGTCGTCGATGCTGTCAGCGATATCGCAACTGTTGCGCGCTATCTGGTCAAGGAGAACTACGCTTCACCTAAAAAATTAGTGGCAGAAGAAATGCAATCCGGCAACAGTGCGCTCATCAAAGCGATGTTGCGTCAGCCAGATTTGTTCGCAGCCGTGGCCGCGCACGATGTTGCCAGCGAGGAATTGCCAAAGGCGCCCGGACTGATAAAGCCGAAAATAAACACACCAAGAACGGCCTACGCGGAATTGCGTGCAGAGGTTGCCTATCCTGCGATTTTGTTGACGGCAGATGCAAAAAGTACGAAGGCACCAATCTGGATGACAGCCAAATTGGCTGCAGGCTTGCAAATTTTAAGCACGAATAAAAATAAACCAGTGTTGCTGCAAACAATGGCCCAAAGTACGACGACGGAAGACGCGCTTACGCAAAAAGCGAATCGTTGGGCATTCTTTTTATGGCAAACAGGAGTGCAGGAATTTTCTTTAAAACCCCAGCAAATTTTTACCAGATGATATTGTTGATCGGTCATCGAACTGGTCGTGAAAATATTCAATGACGGCGAGATATACTAATTTGTGTGAGTTATATACTACGGCATCACTTTTTCACGCAAGCGTTCCACCGCCAAGTCTAAAAATGCACGCACGCGCTGTGGTGCTCGCCGTCCTTCGCGGTGAACGATATGGACGGGCAATGCGGCCGGTTCGAATTCCGGTAGCACCGTTTTTAAATTACCCGATTGCAGATGTTCTGCGACTTGGTAGGAGAGCAGGCGCGCTAATCCAAATCCGCTGAGGGCCGCGGTGATCGCTGAATCATTGGTGGTGGTGGTCATTCTCGCCTGTAGTTTTATGGTTCGCAGTGCGCCGTTTTCGTTTAATTGCCACTCGAGATTAGGTGTAATACTGCTGGCTGAAATGATGCTGTGTCGATGCAAATCGTCCGGAGAGCTTGGAATCCCATACCGAGCGAGGTAGCCTGGTGCTGCGCAAATCACCCTTCTAACGTGCCCCACGCGAATTGCTTGCATACTGGAATCTGGTAAATCACCGATGCGAATTGCCACATCAACTCCTTCATCTAACAGATTTACAACGCGATCTAAAAACAGGCATGAGGCACTGACTTCGGGATAAAGGTTTAAATATTCCGTGATGATCGGCGTAATGTATTTGTTGCCGAACAAGACCGGTGCTGTGATGCTGAGCCGACCTCTGGGGGCGCTGTGCATGCCGCTGACAGATTCGTCTGCTTCAGCCATTTCTGCAAGAATTCTACGGCAATCTTGAACATACCTTTCACCTGCTTCGGTGATGCGAATGGTGCGAGTGGTTCGCGTCAAAAGTCGAAGCCCAAGCTGCGTCTCTAAATCGTTAATGGCTCTGGTAACAGCTGGTGGTGACATATTAAGTTTGCGCGCTGCAGCTGCAAAACCATGGGTGTCAACCACGGCGACAAAAACAGTGATCAGGTGAAATTTGCTCATTGCGCCTCAATTTATTCTGATAAATGAAATGATTCAGTGATTTTATCAGTGATTACAATAATTTTTAGGTGTAATTGTTGTGTAATCATCAGCTCAATTCGTGACTAAAGCGCTCATTTCAACACGCTTAGGTTGAAAAGTAATTGGCAGACTGCGAGAAGAATCTTATGAAGAAAGTCGCGACTAACACCGGACGCTACGATTGATCTTCTTATTATTATTATTATTATTATTTCTAAAAATGGAATAGTGAATTCAATTTTTCGATTATTCCATATCGTTTGTTAACTGAATATAGTTCTCTCATTCGCTCGAAACGCAGCGACAGCCCGGGTAAAAATGCTTTTAACCAAGCCATCTAAACCTATTTTTTTATCGAATAAAGGAAATTATCATGTCACGTATCTCCATTCCTAGCGTTGAAACTTCCGTCGAAGCATCCAAGCCATTGCTCGCTGCGGTACAAAAACAATTGGGCGTAACGCCTAATTTGATGAAACTGGTTGGTCATAGTCCAGCTGCATTAGAGGGCTATTTGTCCCTCAATGGGGCGCTGGCCAAGGGTACGTTGAATGTGCAATTGCGTGAACGTATTGCATTGGTGATTGCTGAATACAACGGATGCGATTACTGCCTTTCGGCGCACGATTATCTGGGACGTCATGTCGCCAAAATCTCAAGCACTGAAATCGATGCAGCGCGCGATGGTCGTTCTGAAGACGCACGCACAGAAGCAGCTTTGCAGTTTGCTTTACGTGTAGCTCAGTCCCATGGTCGCGTGAATGATGCGGATTTGGATACTTTGCGCCTCGCCGGATTCGATGATGCTGCTGTGGTTGAAATCGTTGCCAATGTTGCTGTGAATGTTTTAACCAATTACATTAATAACGTGGCACTGACAGATATCGATTTCCCTGTTGTACGCGCAAAAACAGCATAAAGAAATGGCTTGATGCCGGAGCGAAACCAACCGATGTTTTAAGCGTTGATTTCGCTCCTTATCGTAACATTGACGAAGTCTGCTTAGGGGGGGGATATGAATCTCGATAACGCTGTTGAAACCCACGCCCAGTGGAAAACCAAGCTCCGTTCGGCCATTGTCAAACGTGAGCAATTGGACTTGGCTACCTTGTCCAGAGACGATTGTTGCGAGTTGGGGTTATGGCTGCATGGTCCAGGCAAAGCGAGCTACGGAAAGTTGTCATCGCATGCTGATTGCGTGCACAAGCACGTACTTTTCCATAGCGAAGTGAGTAAGGTTGCTAAGGCAGTAAATGCTAATCAATTTGAGCTCGCCGATCGCTTGCTTAACGCCGGAACATCCTATGCAAAGGCTTCGAGTGAATTGGGTGTTTCTTTTTTGCGTTTGCGTAAAGAGGCGGGTATTTAGAGGCTTTGGATACCAATCATTTGCATTGAATCGGGACGATCATGCGTCGCTGTCGCAGACCGACTTGTTTTCCACGATATAAGGTTTGGATAGCGGTATGAATAAATTCGAATACATTAGCGACGTGGCGTTTACTCCTGCCGTTAAAACGATACAAGAGCGCAAAGGCTCACGTCACGCTTATGCGAGAATGGAACAGAATGGCTCGTGGGAGTCAATCATCACCCCTGAACTCGAAAACTACATTGCTGTTCAGGCCAGTTTTTATATGGCGACGGTGAATGCCGATGGTCAACCCTATATTCAGCACAGGGGTGGACCCGCGGGATTTCTTAAAGTGCTGGATGCTCACACTTTAGCCTTTGCGGATTTTAGTGGTAATAAGCAATTTATTTCGCAAGGTAACCTTTCGGAAAATCCCAAGGTCCATCTATTTTTAATGGACTATGCAAACAGGCAACGAATTAAAATTTGGGGAGAAGCGAAAGTCATTGAGGATGATGTTGCATTACTACAGAAATTGATGCCACAGGGTTACGCAGCAAAGCCTGAGCAGATTATCGTCATTAAGCTAATTGCATGGGATGCCAATTGTCCGCAACACATTCCGGTGAGATTTGACGGCGCGAAGGTAAAAAACGCTTTGGATGAAAAAGATGCACGAATCAGAGCACTTGAAACTGAAATCGCCTCGCTAAGGCAGAAATGATTGTTAATGTAAGACCAGGATTTAATACATTGCTCGGAAAACTGAGAAGTTCAGTGTGTATATTTTTAGTGCATATTTTTAGTGTATATTTTAAATCTGTTCTGAACGTGGACGGTGGAAAGAACAATGTGGATGAGCATAGATCAAGCTTGTCCCAGTGCGGTGTATTCCTTTAATTTGCAGTGGACGGAAGCTTTGGGCGATAATCGATTTTTGTTCTCAAGCGTTGATCCAATTTTTAACAGCCGAGATATAGCGTTCACTGACCAAGACTTGGTTGCCACAGCGGAGCGCCATTTTATAGCTGTTGTCCGGCATTACTTGCATTTTTATGATTTGATCTTTGCGAATAATAGTGCTGCGATGTATACGCAAAAAGATGGCAGGATCCAAATGCTTTTCAAGTAAACTCATTGATGCCCGATATAGTGTCTTTTTATCCTTCAAATGAAGCTGCATGTAATTTCCTTGTGCTTCTATCCAGAACACGTCTTTGAGTGCAATACGCTCGATGCTGCCTATCGACCGTACGCTGATAAATTGCCAATAATCTGTGGTTTGCTTGGTAGTAAGAATAGCTTCGCTATTTGCATAGGCGCGCAGCGATTTGGCGTAGTTGGCTTGTTGCTTGAGTTGCAGCATCGTCGACGCACGTTCTAATGCAAGTTGCAGGCGGTGATCATCTAGCGGCTTAAGTAAATAGTCGAGCGCATGCAAATCGAAAGCTTCGATAGCATGCTCATTGAATGCCGTAATAAAAATAATCAAGGGGGTTTTTTCTTTTGACGCCAGTTCGCGTGCCAAATCCAGTCCTGATTCACGTGGCATTTGAATATCGAGGAAAATCACATCGATTTCCTCGGTCGCTAAGACTAAACGCGCATTGGCAACATTGCCGACTTGAGCGACGACGTGCCAGTCAGCATGTTCACTTAGTGCATAGTAGAGATTCTTACGACCCAACTCTTCATCATCGACGATCAGGGTGCGTATGGCATTTTCCGAGGAGCTCATAGAATCCTTTCAGGCTTTTGAAGTGGTATATGAATAGTCAATTCAAAATACTCCTGAGTTTTTTTTGTATGCAGTATAGCCTGACCCGCGTACAGTAAATCTAAACGCGTCTTCGTCTGCGCAAGTCCTATGCCTAAGCCAGGATTTGGCGTACTTTGTTGTCCCAGGCTATTTTTTAAATGTATGTGTAGTTGTTCGCCATGGAGTGAGAATTGCAAAAAAATGCTGCATTGTTGTTCATGGCAATCCAGGTCATGACGCAATGCATTTTCAATTAAGGGTTGTAACAGAAGTGGAGGGCAATCGCCATGCATGACGGTGTCGCTATCTCCTTGTATATGCATTTGTAAGCGCTCTCCATAGCGCAGATTTTGTAGCGCCAGATAGTCGCGAACAAATTGCAATTCATCGCTAAAGCGCACCCAATCTTTGCTGCTGGCATTGAGTGCGTAGCGCAGTAAATCGCTGAGTTGTCGTATTCCGGAAAGTGCTATTGGTTTTTCATTTGAACGTACCAGAGCACTGATAGCGTTGAGCGCATTGAAAATGAAATGCGGTTCTAATTGCTGCCTTATTGAGCGTAAGCGTTGTTGTTCCAACGCCAGATGTAGATTTAAATTGGCCGTTTCCGCTTTCTGCAGTGTTGCAGCACGTTCTTGACCTTGATGCCATATACAGATGGCAGTTATGACCGCAAAAGTACCAGTAAACCAAGCAAATTCGAGAAACCAAGTGAAATGATCATACGTGGCCAGCGATTGCATCCAGTTGTACAAATTTAATTCTTCAGATTGCCGCAAGGTTTTTGAGGCAGCATTGTAGAACATGTGCAGAGGGTAGAAGCAAAGCGCAAGCGCAACATAAAGACGAGCAATTTTTTGCGCACTATTAATGATCGACAAACGATTACTCAATGTGATGAACAAAATGCTACTCATCAGGATAAGGGGTACGTGGTTATCTACCCAACTGAGCCATAGTCGATAGAAATCTAAGTTTCGCCCTTCTTTAAGTAAGTCTTGAAAGTTGCCGGCAGCACCTACGGTGCAGATACCAAACCAAATCGTTAAGTTAATGAGAAGCGCGTTGAATATCTGTGTTGAGGACATTCTTGTTGTCGGCACTGCGGTTAATGTTGGCATTTGTTTGACGTTATGGTGAACGGTACATGGTGCATGGACTCACCCATGCTCGAGAAGCAGTATAGCAGTGGCTAATTGGGTTTGAATATAGCCAACTCCACCCTCTCATCACACGCTTTTCCTGCTTCATCACATCACGCTTAACCTGACTCTGATCAATTTGCATAATTGGATTTTTATCTGATCATTGAGGTTCAAAATGAATAACAAGGTTTCTAGATCGATGAGATTTGGTTTGAACATCGTTTGTGCTCTCGGCGTGTTAGGCAGTGCCGTCGGCGTCATGGACGTCGCTCATGCTGAGGCGCCCTTGGTACGTATTCAAGCCCCCGCGTTTTATCGGACGTTAGTGGGAACGTCGGAGGTAACAGCACTGCTTGACGAAAACTCACCCTGGTCAGAAAGCCTTGAGGTCCTGTTCCCTGATTTGAGTAAGGAGCAAAAACAAGCGTTGCGAGCAAAAACACATTTACAGCCACAGAATGATTTTTCAACGATTGCTTACTTAATTAACACAGGTACGAAATTGATTTTGATTGATGCCGGGGGGCGTGGTTCCGCGCCAACTTACGGACAACTTTTTAACAATATGAAAGCCGCCGGATATCGTCCGGAACAGGTTGATGATATCTACATTACCCATATGCATGGTGATCATATTGGTGGCTTGTCAGAAAACGGAGTGCGTTCATTTCCAAATGCCATCGTGCACGCTGATTACCGCGAACTGGTGCAATGGGAAAAATTAGCAAAAAAAGGTAACGAAGGCGCAAAAACGGTAGTCGCCTTGCTGAAACCATACATCGACGCCAAAAAATATCAAACCTTTGACGGCGACACGGAATTTTTCTCTGGCTTTAGAGCAATTGCAAGTCACGGTCATACCGAGGGGCACAGTTTTTATGCCCTCGAAAGTGAAGGCCAAATAATGGTATTTTGGGGTGACTTTGTTGTCAATGATAAGGTTCAATTCGAGCTGTTAGATGCGATCCCACCAGGCGAAGCCGACCCAGCCAAAGGTATCGCGCTGCGTAAGCAACTGTTTGCCGAGGCAGCACAACAAGCGTATTTAATTGGTGGTGCGCATTTCTCTTTTCCAGGGATAGGCCGAGTCCGTGATTTAGGTGGTAAATACATTTGGGTACCCGTCGATTATGCAGCGATCCCTGCTGCAATTATCAAATAGGTCGTTTTTATTAATAATCAAAATGTGAGACGGCTAACGATGATTGCTATTCATGTCAATGGAAAAGAGCGGCGCATTCAAGCCGCTGCAGATAAACCTTTGCTGTGGGCTTTACGCGAAGATTTGGGTTTGACAGGCACCAAATTTGGTTGTGGCGCCGCTTTGTGCGGTGCATGTACTGTGCATGTCAACGGCGAGGCAGTCAGAAGTTGCGTACTGCCATTGCAAGCAATTCAAAAGCGTAAGGTTACCACCATCGAAGGGCTCTCGCCTGATTGCACTCATGTTGTGCAGCAAGCGTGGATCGCACATCAGGTGCCACAGTGTGGCTACTGTCAATCAGGAATGATCATGGCGGCCTCTGCATTATTGGCGCGTACCTCGCAACCGACCGATGCACAAATCGATGATGCAATGACAAATCTATGTCGGTGTGGAACATACACAAGAATACGTGCAGCAATTCACAGCGCGGCAGCAGCTTTGGCGCAAACAACGTCAGAGGGGACATGATGAACGCCCCCTCAATGCCGTCACGTCGACTTTTTATCGGCTCCAGTGTGGTAGCTGGCGCCTGGATTTTAGGTGTGTCAAATATAAGTGCCAGCAACGATGCACAGGCACAAGAATTAAAGGTAGAGCCTGTCAAATCGCCGTTTGATTTTTGGTTGAAATTTACCGCCAGCGACGAAGTTATTGCCTATACAACCGTGACAAGTTTAGGACAGGGTACTTTTACGTCGATCGCACAAATTGTTGCCGAAGAATTGACGCTGTCTATGGAGAAAATTCATGTCGAACACGCTCCCGTGATTGCTGAATTTCATCAAAATCGTGGTGGTGTACCACCAGGTATAACGACTTTCGGTAGCAGGGGATTCATCGCTGCGCGCATTACGATTGGATCAGCTTGCGCTGCGGCGCGTGACATGTTGTTGCTTGCAGCTGCTCAGCTTTGGCAGGTGCCACTTGAAGAATGTATTTTGCAATCTGGCACTGTTTATCATCAATCAACCCGACGACTGCTTGCGTTTAGTCAGCTTTTTGACATTGCTGCGACACTTCCTGTGCCCCAAAAACCTAAAGTGAAAGAACCGAAGGATTGGCAAGTGTTAGGCAAATCGACGCCCCGTGCGGACATACCTTCGCGGGTTAATGGTTCTGCAATTTTTGGTATAGATGTTATGCCTCAGGGCTTGCTTTATGCAGCAGTGATGCATGCACCGCGTTTTGGCGAGAGTCTTGTTGGTGTTGATCAGCGCCCGGCACTCAAGTTGAAAAGTGTGCACAAGGTTGTCGTGTTGTTTAACGCAGTTGCAGTGGTGGCGGATAGTTATTGGACGGCAACTGTCGCTTTGAAATTATTGAAACCGGTATGGCGTGCAAGCAATAAACCTGTTCTCGATTCTGAGCAAATGAGTGCGGCATTGTTGGATGCTGTAACGAAGGGGGATGGCTTGCCATTCCCAAGCGCACGTCGACAAAACGTTGATGGCACTGCAGCTGCATTAACAAAAGCGGCACATATAATCGATACAACTTTTGAGGCGCCGTTTTTGGCACATGCGACGATGGAACCTATGAACGCAACCATCGAAGTGAGTCGAAATCGCGTTCAAGTATGGATATCCACACAAAGTCAATCCGATACACAACGCGGTATCGCAGAAGCCTTGGGTTTGAAGGTTGAGCAAGTCACTTTGCATTCGCAACATGTCGGTGGCGGTTTTGGTCGCCGCTTAGAGCACGATTTTGCAATCGAAGCTGCGTTGATTGCAAAAGACATCGGTGTACCTGTGAAAACAATTTGGTCGCGCGAAAACGATACACGAGCCGGTTATTATCGACCAATGACGACAGCACGTTTGCGCCTCGCTTTAGATGAGCAGTTTATGCCGATGGCACTGCGAACCGATATGGCAAGTCCGTCCTTATTGGCCTATAGTAAGGTAACTAATGGCCCCGCGATAAAGGTTTTGACTGGAGCACAATCATGGGGCTGTTTGGTCTGGCCTACCCGATTCCTACAATGGATACGCGCTGGGATAACATCGATTTTGGCGTACCTTGTGGATATTGGCGCTCGGTGGGCAATTCTCAGAACACGCTTTTCATTGAGCAAACCTTGGAATTGGCTGCACGTGCCGCTGGGGAAGATTCGATTGCTTATCGTCGTCGTTTATTGCGTAATCATCCGCGTGCTTTGGGTTTTATTAATCAGTTCGCCACGCATGCGAAATGGGATGCGCCGCTGATGCCAAATAGTTTTCGCGGTTTTGCAATGAATGGAACTGGAGAAGATTTATACAGCGCTCATATCGTCGAAATTGAAGTACTTGCGCCGGGTAAATTCAAATTATCAAAAATATTTGCAGCAATCGATCCGGGAATCGTGGCTAACCCCAAAATGGTTGAAGCGCAGATGCAAGGCGGCACTTTTTTTGGATTGAGTGCTGTGCTATTCAGTGAAATTAGCTTTAAGGATGGTATGGTTGAGCAGGGGAATTTTGATACTTACCGACTTATGCAGATGTCCAAAACACCAACCATCGACGTGCTGGTCATGAGTCAGGGAACTGAAATAGCAGGCGTTGGCGAGGAAGGGCCGCCATCTATCATTGCTGCCGTGGCAAATGCGCTACTAGCTGCCGGAGGCAAACCGATTGTGCGTTTGCCGGTTAAATATTCCGGCTGGGAATTAGCTTAGTATGTATTGATCTGAATTAAATGGCTCCCGCGGTTCGTCCTGGGAGCCACTTTCATTCACATCAAACCTCAGCTTGGTTTAGCAAGCCGCGTAATTGACTGTGACGACGTGAATAGCTAAGCCGCCCAATGAAGTTTCTTTATACTTTGCCTGCATGTCGTAACCTGTTTGACGCATTGTTTCAATCGCATCATCGAGGGTTACTTTATGTGTGCCATCACTGCGTAGTGACAAGGATGCTGCAGTGATCGCTTTAACCGCCCCCATGCCATTGCGTTCTATGCAGGGAATTTGTACCAATCCACCGATAGGGTCGCACGTCATGCCAAGGTGGTGCTCGATACCTATCTCTGCTGCCGCTTCAATTTGTTCATTGGTGCCACCTAATGCGGCAGTCAATCCGGCAGCTGCCATCGCGCAAGCGACACCGACTTCTCCCTGGCAACCAATTTCAGCACCGGAGATAGATGCATTCTTTTTGCACAGCATGCCAATCGCGGAAGCGGCGAGCAGGAAATTTCGAATTCCTTGTTCCGGATTGCTTGGTTTGCAGTCTTCAGCGTAGTAGCGCAATACGGCAGGAATAATCCCTGCTGCACCGTTGGTTGGTGCTGTGACGACACGGCCACCTGCAGCATTTTCTTCGTTGACTGCCATGGCATACAAGCTCACACGGTGCAAGCCATCGTGTGGCAACACGTCGGTCGTTTCATTCGCAGTGCGCCACAATTTGGCGGCGCGGCGTTGTACATGCAGGCCACCGGGCAATTCACCTGTGAGTTGCAGGCCGCGTGAAATACAGCCTTTCATGACATTCCAGATTTTATCCAGGCCTGCATTTAATTCATCGTCGCTGCAATGGACGATTTCATTACCGCGCAGCATGGTCGTGATGGACAGTCCAGTGCGCTGGCCGTGTGCCAATAAATCCGCCATCGTTGAAAATGGGAAAGGTACAGGTTTGCTATCGACATCTTTACCCGCATCAGGATTTTCTAATTCTTCTGCTGAATAGATAAAGCCGCCGCCAGTTGAGTAGTAGGCTTTTTCTTCGACGCTACCGTCTTTGTGCGTCAGGATGAACTTCATGCCATTTGGATGACCGGGCAATACTTCTTGTTTATGCCAGAGAATATCGACGGCAGGATCGAATGTGACCGGATATTCACCGAGCAAATGCATTTTATGCGTGCTAGTGAGTTGCGCCAGTTTTTCTTCAACGCTTTCTGGTGCGACTTCTTGCGGGGTTTCGCCCATCAAACCCAACATGACTGCTTTATCTGTGGCATGACCAGTTCCTGTTAGGGCTAAAGAGCCGTAAAGCGCAACCTGGACTTTTTCAGCCTGGAACAGATTTTTTGATTCCAGCAAAAAACGGCGCGCCGCCAGCATAGGGCCAACCGTATGGGAACTGGATGGACCCACGCCTATTTTAAATAAATCGAATACACGCATGTCCATCGTTTGTTCCTCTTTGTCTCAAATATTAAATTTATTATGTATCGCTATTTATGCTGCCTTATTCAACTCCTTAGTTTCTATACGCACGTTTTTCAACATGTCTTCTACTAAGTGTTGTAAGCCTACCTTTGCTTGCCAGCCCCAGTCTGCACGCGCTTGATTGTCGTCCAGACTTTGTGGCCAGGACGCAGCGATCGCCTGGCGGCTGTCTGGTGCGTAGTGTATTTCAAATGCGGGCAAATTTTGTTTGATTGCAGCGGCTAATTCACGTGGATTGAAACTTAAACCCGCAACATTATACGAAGAACGTATAGAAAGTTTGGTGGCAGGTGCATCCATCAAAGAAATCGTGGCGTGAATCGCATCTGGCATGTAGATCATAGGCAATGTTGTTTCCGCTTCCAGGAAGCAACTGTATGCTTCACCACGTAATGCGGAATGGAAGATTGCAATCGCGTAATCAGTCGTTCCACCGCCCGGAGGAGATTTGAAGCTGATAATGCCTGGATAGCGGATACTGCGTACATCAACGCCATATTTTTCAAAATAATATTCGCACAAACGTTCACCCGCTAATTTGCTGATGCCGTAAATGGTGCTTGGATCCATCACCGTGTATTGCGGTGTGTTGACTGCTGGTGTGTTTGGACCAAAAGCGGCAATTGAAGAAGGCCAGAATACTTTCAATGGTTTGCCAGCTTCGCCACGGATGCGCGCCAACTCAAGGATGTTGAGCAGGCCATCCATATTCAGTTCCCAGGCTTTCAATGGCGCTTTTTCACCAGTTGCCGACAACAAAGCCGCCAATTGATAGACCTGTGTGACTTCGTATTTCTCAACAACTTCAGCAATACGTTCCGCGTTCAGAACGTCAATTACTTCGTAGATTGCTGCGCCATACAAGCTGTTTTGTGTGATGTCTGCCGCGATTACATTTGCGGCGCCATGTTGGTTGGCTAATGCTTCAACCAGCTCGCTACCGATTTGGCCGTTAGCGCCGATAACTAAAATTTTTTCCATGGTGTTTCCTGATAATCTGTAATAACGAATATAACGAATCTGATTGTATTTACTTAATTAAGCCCAATTCACGACCAGCTTGAGCAAAGGCGGCGAGAGCGGTATTGAGTTGTTCTATGCTATGTGCTGCGGACAATTGCACGCGCACACGCGCTTGTCCCATTGGTACGACCGGATAAAAGAAACCGGTGACAAAAACACCGAGCTCATAAAGACGCGCAGCGAATTTTTGCGCCACAGGTGCGTCAAATAGCATTACTGGAACAACTGGATGCGTGCCGGGTTTGATGGTGAAACCTAAAGCGACGATCTCACGGCGGAAGTGTTCGGTGTTGGCATGCAGGCGATCACGCAATTCTGTTGACGAAGACAAACGCTGCAAGACGGACAGAGATGCGCCGGCGATGGATGGAGCTAAAGTATTCGAGAACAGGTAAGGGCGTGATTTTTGGCGCAGCGTATCAATCACTTCTTTGCGGCCAGCAGTAAAGCCACCCATAGCTCCACCTAATGCTTTGCCCAGCGTGCCGGTGATGATGTCAATTTTGCCGATGACATTGTGATGTTCATGCGTACCACGACCTGTCGCGCCCATGAAGCCAGACGCGTGGCATTCATCGATCATGACTAAAGCATCATATTTGTCTGCCAGTTCGCAAATCTTGTCGAGCTGGGCAATCGTGCCATCCATTGAGAACACGCCATCAGTCACGATGATGCGATGACGTTTGTCGGCAGCTGCTTGTAATTGCACTTCCAGATCGGCCATGTCGTTGTGCGCATAGCGATAACGCGCTGCTTTGCACAAGCGAATGCCATCAATAATGGACGCATGATTCAATGCGTCAGAGATAATCGCGTCATTTTCATCGAACAGAGGTTCAAATACACCGCCGTTGGCATCGAATGCCGCTGCATACAAAATGCAATCTTCTGTACCGAGGAAGCTGGCAATGGCTTGCTCTAGTTGCTTGTGTACGGTTTGTGTGCCGCAGATGAAGCGCACCGAAGACAGGCCATAGCCAAATTTTTCAGTCGCTTCTATCGATGCCTGCACCATGGATTCATCGCCAGATAAACCTAAATAGTTGTTGGCACATAGGTTAATCAGTGTGCGGCCATCATCACAGACGACTTCTGCGCCTTGGCGTGAAGCAATAATGCGTTCTTTTTTGAACAAGCCTTGTTCGCGTAAGTTATCAAGATTGCCAGCAAGATTGCTGATGAAGTGTTGTCTGGAAGTGTTGGTGCCCATGATTGTCTCCGGAATATAAGGGAAGCTAAACTAAAGCTGTTAAACTTATGCTAAATTATTTCCCAAACATCTTGAAATTTCGATATTGAGAACTAAAGTTCAATATATCGAATATTAATCGTACTTTTTTAATGGTGCAATAGTCTGTATGAAAAAAGTTTTGTTGAATACGCCTCCTGAAGTTGGCGCTACTTTGCAAAAAATGCGTCTGGAACGTGGATTGACTCTGGAAGACCTGTCGCGTACGGCAGGTGTCTCTAAGTCGATGTTGTCACAAATAGAACGTGAAAAAGCCAATCCCACCATTGCTGTGACCTGGCGCTTAGCCAATGCTTTGGGTGTTTCTATTGCGGAATTATTATCTTCTGAAGGGCCAAAATTAGACGAGATACGTTTATTGGAGTCTCATGAAACACCAACTTTACCTGGAGAGCATGCTGGCTATACCTTGCGTATATTGGGTCCTATGGAATTAGCTGGCAAATATGAATGGTATGAGCTCACGCTGGCTCCAGGCGGTGCGTTGGTCTCGAATTCGCACGATCCCGGCGCCAGTGAGCATTTGACGGTCTTGCATGGCAGCGTTGAGGTCGAAGTGGAGACGAGTCGCAGAAAAGTCAAAGTAGGGGCAACTGCCCGCTACGATGCCGATAAAAATCATGCGATCAAGAACGTCGGTAAAACTGAAGCAAAGGCCTTGTTAGTTGTTATCCATCGTTAACAGTTGACACAGATAGGGTTTACTGAAAACTTTCTGTATCTTATTTTATCCCCAATAAATTATCCCTGATAAAAATAGGCCTCATGTAATTCTGGCCTATTGCGGCGGGGATGGTCGCATGTTTCTCTAGCTCTCACTATTGTGCCTTCCATTTAATTTTTAAATTCTCGATGTGCTCGACAGAGCCATAGTTTTTCGCTTTTTCTTTGTTATTTTAGTAGTCAACTCCAGCGATTAACTTTCTCCTTGAAACATTTGCTTACTAAAAAAGAAGCCAAATCCCTCATTTTTGTTGCTTAATGAACATATTTCGTTGTTTCAATTGTTGCAATTTGTAAATAATACTTACACAATAGAAAGTTATTCTTTGTTAGTGTTTATGTGTAATTTTTTTGCATCTTGCAGATAAGATAAATTAGTTTTTCTTTTAGTTTATTTTGCAGTGGTAATTGGTTTTAAATCTTAGTGACCTCCAGGGCTTGTCTGCAATTGTTTCAATCGGTATTTCAAAAGACGGTTGAAACTATTGTGAGAGGCCCTGATTTATTTTAAAGGGCAGTACGCATGTCTCAGTATAGTTTGTTGTCGAAAGAGCGCACCATAGCGAGCAATCATTTCAACCGGTGGCTAGTGCCACCGGCAGCCCTGGCAATTCATTTGTGCATTGGTATGGCATATGGCTTTTCAGTTTTTTGGTTGCCGCTGTCAAGGGCGATTGGAATCAAGAACCCGCTCGCATGTCCAAAAGAAATGGGCTTGTTAGAGGAGCTGTTTGCGAATAATTGCGATTGGAAGATTTCTTCTCTGACGTGGATCTACACCCTGTTCTTTGTTTTTCTGGGTAGTTCTGCAGCCTTGTTCGGCAAATGGCTTGAACATGCTGGACCGCGAAAAGCCGGAGTGGTTTCTGCACTTTGCTGGTGTGGAGGATTGGTGCTTTCAGCATATGGTGTTTATATTCACCAGATGTGGCTGATGTGGCTAGGTTCCGGTGTCATTGGTGGTATTGGCTTGGGGTTGGGTTATATCTCACCAGTGTCGACGCTGATTAAATGGTTCCCAGATCGTCGTGGTATGGCGACAGGTATGGCAATCATGGGTTTCGGCGGTGGCGCGATGGTCGGTGCACCAATGGCAGACTATTTGATGCGAATGTTCGCAACGCCAAGTTCGGTCGGTGTCTGGCAAACGTTTTTGTGTATGGCCGCCGTGTACTTCGTGTTTATGATGGCCGGTGCTTTTGCTTATCGTGTGCCGCCTGCTGGATGGGTTCCTGCAGGATGGATTCCGCCAGTTGCTAAGTCAAAAAATGCAATGATCTCCTCACGTCATGTTGATCTTGCGACCGCATGGAAGACTCCGCAGTTTTGGCTCATTTGGGGCGTGTTGTGTCTGAACGTTTCTGCTGGTATCGGTATTCTTGGTATGGCTTCGCCACTGTTACAAGAAATTTTTGCCGGGAAGCTGTTAGGGGTCGATCTTGCTTTTAATGATTTAAGCACGGAACAAAAAGCGCAGGTTGCTACAATTGCTGCTGGCTTTACTGGTCTTTTGTCATTATTTAATATTGGTGGGCGCTTTTTTTGGGCTTCATGCTCCGATTACCTGGGACGAAAAGCGACATACTTTATTTTCTTCGTACTCGGTTTCGCTTTGTATGCTGCGATTCCTAGTGTTGGTAAAGCTGGTCATCTCGCGTTGTTTGTTCTTTCTTTCTGCATTATTTTGTCAATGTATGGCGGTGGTTTCGCGACTGTTCCTGCCTATCTGGCAGATATGTTTGGTTCGCAAATGGTGGGTGCCATCCATGGGCGCTTATTGACGGCCTGGGCTACAGCCGGCGTATTGGGGCCCTTGCTTATTACCTATATTCGCGAATACCAAATTGCGCATGGCGTCGCCAAAGCGCAAGCTTATGATGTGACGATGTATATTCTTGCTGGTATGTTATTGCTGGGATTTATTTGTAATTTATTGGTCAAACCTGTGGCGAGTGATAAATTTATGAGTGAGTCAGAATTGGCTGCTGAGCGTCAATTGGTCCGTACGCAAGAATCTGTATCGCAGATTAAAGTTGGTAGCGCACAATCAGCTTTTTCAAGTAGTCCGGTTCTATTGAGTTTATCGTGGGCGGGTGTGGGTATTCCAATGTTGATAGGTATTTGGCTTACGTTCCAAAAGGCGCAAGTTTTGTTTAAATAAATCGCTGCCTAGCAACGAATAGAAACAAAATAAAGGTAGAAATAATACAAAAGCGGCGGGTAGGCTGAAATTGGGAATGAAGGACGTATTTCAAACCAATAACGCCTCTCGCCGTTTTGATCGTCACTGATGGTGTAATGCATTAAAAATAGCAGGAGAAGTAATGAGTAAAAAGGTAATTCAGGTTTATGATCGTCCTGCAGGTGGCTGGGGGGCTCTAAAAAGTGTTGCACAACAAATATTTGAGCAAGGAATACCTGGAAAAGGTGCTCGAACTTTATTGTCTGCAAACCAGCCCGATGGTTTCGATTGCCCTGGATGTGCGTGGCCGGATGCTGACCATACGTCGACCTTTGAATTTTGTGAGAATGGCGCTAAAGCAGTCGCCGCTGAATCTACCGCTCGTCGGGCCACACCTGAATTTTTTTCTGATTACACGGTACAACAACTAAGCGAAAAATCTGACCATTGGTTGGAGGCTCAGGGGCGCCTGACACATCCGCTCCAGTACGACAAAGCCAGCGATAAATATAAGCCAATTGCCTGGGATGCTGCGTTTGATTTGATCGCGGAACATTTGAATACCTTGCCGTCACCCAATGACGCGATTTTTTATACTTCCGGTCGGACCAGTAATGAAGCGGCGTTTTTATACCAGCTATTTGTGCGCGAATTTGGCACCAATAATTTCCCTGACTGTTCGAATATGTGCCATGAACCATCGGGTTTTGCGATGCGTGAGGCGATTGGTATAGGTAAGGGCACCGTACTGTTAAGCGATTTTCAAAAAACTGACGCGATTTTTATCTTTGGACAAAATCCAGGGACGAATCATCCACGCATGCTGGGTGAATTGCGAGCCGCATCAAAACGCGGAGCGGCAATCGTGTCGTTTAATCCATTGCGTGAGCGCGGCCTGGAGAAATTTCAGGATCCGCAAGCAATGGGGGAAATGTTGAGCGGGCAAGCGACCTCCATTTCTTCTGATTACGTGCAATTGAAAATTGGTGGTGATCTTGCCGCTGTCAAAGGAATTATTAAAGCTGTAATGGAGGCTGATAGTGCTGCGCTTCGTAACGGCCTGCCGCGCATCATTGACGCGGCATTTATCGATGAACATACATCGCACTTCGATGCTTTTGCTGCAGATGTTGAGGCCGAATCTTGGGATGCGATCACGACCGAATCCGGTTTGAGTAAAACCCAACTACAGGCCGTGGCAAATACCTATATGTCGGCAAAGAGTGTGATTGCCTGTTGGGGTATGGGTATTACACAGCACAAGCATTCTGTTGCCACGATACGGATGATCGTTAATTTGTTGCTGTTGCGCGGAAATATTGGTCGACCTGGTGCGGGCCCATGTCCGGTACGTGGACATAGCAACGTTCAGGGTGATCGTACCATGGGGATTAATGAAAAACCAAGCGCCAGCTTTTTGAAACGCCTGGGCGAGGTATTTGATTTTGTGCCACCTGCCGAACATGGCTATGATACGGTTGGTGCGATTGAAGCAATGCTCGTTGACAAAAGCAAAGTCTTCTTTGCCATGGGTGGGAATTTTGCTACCGCTACGCCAGATACAGAATTAACCCATCGCGCTTTAAAACAATGTGCATTAACCGTTCATGTCACGACGAAATTAAACCGCAGTCATCTGATTTGTGGTCGCGATGCGTTAATTTTGCCTTGTCTTGGGCGGACTGAAATTGATGTTCAAGCCAGCGGGCCACAAGCAGTGAGCGTTGAAGACTCTATGAGCATGGTGCATCTCTCTTCTGGGATTAATCCGCCAGCATCGCCGCATCTTTTGTCAGAACCGATGATAGTCGCCCGCTTGGCGCATGCGACCTTAAAGCAAAAATCAAAAACTGACTGGATGGGTTTAGTTGCTAATTACGATAAAATCCGCGAAAAAATTGCTGAAGTATTTATTGATTTTTCTGATTTTAATCAGCGTGTCAAAGTGCCGGGTGGCTTTCATTTGCGTAATACAGCAAGTGAACGAATCTGGGTCACGGCGACTGGTAAAGCAAATTTTTATGCATATCAGGTACCACGCGATTTGCCGATACACAAGGCACGCCAGACTCAAGTCGCACCAGTCTTTAATTTGGCGACGATACGTTCTCATGACCAGTACAATACGACCGTGTATGGATTAAATGATCGTTATCGCGGCGTATTTGGTGAGCGCAGAGTATTGTTTATCAATAAAGAAGATATCGCACAGTTGTCTATGCAAGCCGGTGACTGGGTAGACTTAGTCAGTCTCGCAGAAGACGGGACTAGGCGTGAGGCAAAGCGTTTTATGCTGGTTGAGTACAATATTCCTCTTGGGTGTCTGGCTGCGTATTTTCCTGAAACGAATGGCTTGGTGCCATTGTCCAGTTTTGCAGATAATGCAAGAACACCAACGTCCAAATCGATTCCTGTCATGCTCAGTGCGCATATTGAAGAGTGTCCGGCTTAAAAGATGGAAATTGCAATGACAAGCAATCCGGATGAGGCAGAACTGGCTATGCTAAAGCTTGCTGATATGGTCGTAACTGAATTGCATCACCATTCACGACCACAATCAGCGCTGAGTATTGCTAAACGTCTCAAGATCAGAATGAGCACGCTGATGCGCTGTTTGGCATATCTTGGTGACGCAGAAATCGATGGACAGCGTGGCTTGGGATGGGTGTTATTGCATCAGGATGACGATCGTCTGCTGTTGAGTTTGTCAGATCGGGGTCGCTCTGTGTGCGATGATAATGCGGCTCAGGCAGATGAGTCTGTTCGATGACGATAGATTCGGTCGTAGGGTAAAGGATCTCACTACAATCCGCTACTGTTGTGTATATGTAGTTGTAATACCTGATTGCCGAACGAAACTCATAAATTTCTGGGTTTTCACCGAATTAGCGTTGGTTTGAGGCTGTTAAGGGCGATATAATGGAAAGATTATTCGTCTAACTACTCAAACTTTTTCTGTCATTTTATGCAATACGCTTCTACTCGCGGGCATGCCGCAGAACAAACTTTTTCTGAAATCCTGTTAGGTGGGCTGGCGCCGGATGGTGGCTTGTATCTTCCTTGCGAGTACCCGCAGGTCAGCGCTGATGAACTCAATACTTGGCGTAAATTGTCTTATGCTGATCTGGCTTTTGCAGTGTTGAGTAAATTTGCGACCGATATTCCTGCCGTCGATTTAAAAGCAATTACTGATAAGACCTATACCTCAGTCGTGTATTGCAATGCTCGAACTGGCGAGGATGCTGCACAGATAACACCTTTGCGCGTGTTAGAGTCATCAGAGCAAAGAAGTTTGCTATTGCAGGCTTTATCAAATGGCCCAACGCTGGCATTTAAAGACATGGCGATGCAATTGTTGGGCAATTTGTTTGAATATACCTTGGCAAAAAACAATGCTGAGTTAAATATTTTCGGTGCGACTTCCGGCGATACCGGCAGCGCCGCTGAATACGCGATGCGTGGCAAAAAAGGTATCCGCGTTTTCATGCTCTCTCCGCACAAAAAAATGAGCGCATTTCAAACAGCGCAAATGTTTAGTTTGCAAGACCCGAATATTTTTAATATCGCAGTCGAAGGCGTCTTTGACGATTGTCAGGATATGGTCAAGGCCGTCTCGAATGATTTGGGATATAAACAGCAACAAAAAATTGGCACAGTCAATTCCATCAACTGGGCTCGTGTTGTGGCGCAGGTTGTCTACTATTTCCGCGGCTATCTGAGCGCAACGACAAGTAATAACCAAAAAGTGTCATTCACTGTTCCATCCGGCAATTTTGGAAATATTTGTGCAGGCCACATCGCGCGCATGATGGGGTTGCCGATTGCAAAATTGGTCGTGGCAACCAATGAAAATGACGTGCTTGATGAATTTTTCCGCACCGGCATTTATCGCGTGCGCAAATCGGCAGAAACCTGGCATACCACCAGCCCATCGATGGATATTTCAAAAGCCTCTAATTTTGAACGTTTTGTGTTTGATTTATTGGGCGGTGACGCTGCTCGCGTCAAAGCGCTTTTCAACAAAGTGGAAACCCAAGGCGGATTTGACTTATCTGGTCAGCCGGGTAGCGACGGTGACGAATTTCAAAAAATCGCACAATTCGGTTTTGTATCTGGAAAATCCGTGCATGTAGATCGTCTGCAAACTATACGCGCAGTGGAAAAAAATTATGGCATCACAATTGATACACACACCGCAGATGGTATTAAAGTCGCGTTAGAACACACTGAACCAGGTGTGCCTATGATCGTGCTGGAAACTGCTTTGCCAGCCAAGTTTAACGAGACAATCAAAGAAGCGCTGGGACGTGATGCTGAGCGTCCGGTGGGTTTTGAAAACATCGAATCTTTGCCGCAGCGATTTACAGTGATGTCGACAGATGTGACGAAAATGAAGGCATTTATCGCTGAAAAAACGGGGTTGTGAATTTTATCCCGTGATGGTTTTGGCTTACCGCGTAGGGCGGGTGCGATCCGCTCTTTTTCATGAATGACGGCGACAATGAATTTGGCGGGTTGCGCCCATCCTATAAATGTTGGGTCTGTGCTTAACTTTTTGCTTGCCTCATTCTGACAAAGCTATGAACCATTTCCTTTACCCTAAAACATATCGCACACCTGTGTGGCAACGATTGCTGATTACGGGCTTTGGACTCTTCTTTTGTTTTCTCAGTGCGATGCTGCTCACAACAGCGTTTGGTGGTGCTGAGTCGCTCATACCTTTTGGGCTGTTTTTTTTATTGCTAGGCTTGTTATTGCCAATCTTTGTGCTTAGCACGAAACTGGTTTTGTATGAGGATAAAATTGAGCAGGCTAATCTGTTTAGCAGTCGTTCACTATATCGGCATGAGATTCTAGGTTACCGGCGTCGGATAGTTAAAAATGCGACGATGATTGATTTGCTGCCGCATCGCCCTGAACAAAAAAAGATCACGGTATCCAGACAGTATGTGGATGATGCACAGTTCATCGAATGGCTCAACGGCCTCCGTAATCTGGATGAAATTGACGAGCTGGCAGCCGCTAAAGAAATTGAACAAGACGTCAGTCTGGGCGCTACTCCGGAAGAGCGTACTGCCAGAATAAAATGTTGGCGCCAGATGCTCAATGTAGTGACGTATAGTTATTTTGCCGTGATCATACTGCTGTTCTTTATGCCTGCGTCTAAGAGCATCCTGATCATTTGCCTGATGGCGGGCCCTTTAATATGTATTGGTCTACTTGCGTACTCCAGGCATTTCACGATCATCGAGTTAGATAAAGCGAGTTTGTTGCGTAAGCTGAATTTGCAGCCGTTATTGATGTTTTCCTCGGTTGCTTTTTATCCTGTATTGCTAGGTATTCGCCCAGGTCTGGCGAGTTTGCCTTTGCATTGGCAAAAGCCTTTGGTGTTGGCATTGGTCTGCGGCATCTTGCTGACACTCTTCGTGATTAATTTTTCACGCGGAGCTAAAATCACGTGGGCAGGTATTTTTGCTATCCTGCCGCCATTAGTCGTCTATGCGGGCGGTGTTTCTGTTTTGCTCAATGCTGAACTGGACCACAAAGAATCTACCAGCTATCGTTTAACTGTGATCGGTAAACATATGACGACGGGGAAGGGTGCGGCAAATTATCTTGATGTAAGTAGCTCTGATGCGGAGTATCCCGGAGATACCTCATTCAAAGTTTCTCGTGAGTTGTATGACAGCATGCAGCAAGGTGGCCACATTTGCGCCAAGATCCATCCCGGCGCCTTTTCTATGGCCTGGGAAAATGTGGTCCCTTGTGAAAACAATCAGTAGTATTGTGTATGTCGGTCGGTAGGGTCTGGTGCAACCCGCTAAGCTGGTGTAATTGCAATTGTAATCACATCGCGGGTTGCACCCACCCTACGAAAACGCAGACTTATGCTGTTTTGCTTTCCTTTAAATTCAGCAATTCGCGCATCATTTCCCGCATTTTAAATTTTTGCACTTTGCCAGTTATCGTCATCGGAAATTCACTGACGAAACGCAGATAACGCGGCACTTTGTAATGGGCAATCTGACCTTTGCAAAAGTCCCTTATTTCTTGCTCTGCCAATTGTTCACCCGGTCGAATGATAATCAGGGCACACAATTCTTCACCGTACTTTTGATCGGGTACGCCGATGACTTGTACGTCCTGAATTTTGGGGTGTCGGTATAAAAATTCTTCAATCTCACGTGGGTAGACGTTTTCGCCGCCACGAATCACCATGTCTTTGATACGGCCGACGATATTGACATAGCCCTCGCTATCCATTGTCGCCAGATCGCCTGTATGCATCCAGCCTTCGGTATCAATGGCCTCAGCAGTTTTTTCGACATCGCCCCAATAGCCTTTCATTACGGAATATCCTAAGGTGCAAAGTTCACCCGTTTCTCCACGTGAGACTGTCTCGCCAGAATTAGGATCGACAATTTTCACTTGCAGATGCGGTTGCACCTGACCAACGGTAGAAACACGTTTTTCTAATGAGGTTTGGGTATTGCTCTGACAACTGACCGGGCTCGTTTCTGTCATGCCATAGGCAATGGTGATTTCACTGATGTGCATGTCCTTGACGACGCGCTTCATGATTTCAATCGGGCAGGGCGATCCCGCCATGATTCCGGTACGTAAGCTGGTTAAATCAAATTCAGCAAAGCGAGGATGGTCAAGTTCAGCAATAAACATCGTCGGCACACCGTGTAAGCCAGTACATTTTTCGTTCTGTACTGCCTCAAGCACTAGCAGTGGATCGAATGAGGCATTTGGATAGACGATGCAAGCGCCGTGCGTCAGGCACGCGAAATTGCCCAGCACCATTCCAAAACAATGGTACAAAGGAACAGGAATGCACAAGCGGTCTGCAGCACTCAGGTGCATCGCCTCACCAACAAAAAAGCCGTTGTTAAGGATATTGCGGTGAGTGAGTGTAGCGCCTTTGGGAAAGCCCGTTGTACCGCTGGTAAATTGGATATTGATAGCATCGTTCTGATGCAGAGCTTGTTCTGTGCTTGTAATACGCTGATCGTCAGCACGTCCAAGCGCCATGACATCGGTGAAGCGCAGCATACCTGCAACTTGATGTTCGCCCAGATGGATAGCGATTTTAAGCTGTGGCAATTTGGACGAGTTTAATTGTGCCGGCGGGCATTGGTTTAATTCTGGCGCGAGTTCAGAGATCATTCCAAGGTAATCGCTGCCTTTGAATTCGCACATGCTGATGAGTGCTTTGCAGCCGACTTTGTTGAGCGCATATTCCAATTCTGACACCCGATACGCCGGATTAATATTGACCAGTATTACGCCAATCTTTGCAGTGGCAATTTGGGTCAGCAACCATTGCGAATTATTGTTAGACCAAATGGCGAGCCGGTCTCCGACCTGTAACCCTAGTTCTAGCAAAGCGCTTGCGAGGCGATTTGATTCGGTTTGTAGTTCTTGGTAATTCCAGCGAATATTTTCGTGACATGAGACCAGTGCTGGCTGGTCCGGAAAGCGCGTCACCATTTCATCAAAAAACTGTCCCAGAGTTCGTTCAATCAAAGGTTGTTCAGTACTGCCTGTATCGTGACTTAAACTGATGGCTTGCATGCAATATCCCTCTTTGGTCGTTGGATTTTTTCTCGTTTTTTTATGTGGTTTTGTTGATGTTATTCGTTTAAATATTCGTTTAATTATTCATTTAATTCTAGATCAATCTCTTCTATTGCATCGTGTTTTGGTTGTGTGGGACAAGTTTCATGCGAGGCTTAAACGCAGCTTCTGAAAAATTTTTTGACCGAAAACATTGATCAATAATCCGCACATCACCACAATGGCACCGATAATTTGCAGTGGTTTTAACGCTTCACCCAGAAGAATCCATGCCGCAGTTAATCCAACAACCGGTACAAGCAAAGTCAAAGGAGCTACCGTATGCGTCGGCAAAGAAGACAATAATTTCCCCCATAGGGTATATCCAATCAAGGTTGCAGCAAATGCCAGATAAACGATCGTTAGTCCGGAGGATATGCTCATGTTGATCAGGCTATGTTTTATGGCATCCATTCCTTCAAAGCAAATTGAGAGAAGAAAGAATGGAATAATTGGAATCAGGGCGCTCCATGAAACCAGACTCAGTACGGCAGTTTGACCTATTTTTTTATTGATCACGTTCCCTGTTGCCCACGACGCTGCGGCGCAAATTGTTAATCCAAACCCAGCGAGGGTGACCTGACTTACGCCGCCATTGATGCTAGCGCTGCCAAGTAAAATTAGTCCAAGGCTGGCCGTGAGCATGCCGATGAGATTACTTACCCGAAATTTTTCACCAAAAACCAAGGCTGAGAAACCGACGGTAAAAAAAGCCTGTGCTTGCAGTACTAACGATGCGAGTCCGGCTGGCATGCCAACCGCCATGGCTGAAAACAAAAATGCGAACTGCCCAAGACTGATGGTCATTGCGTAGGCAATAAAAAGGCGTAGGGGTACTTTGGGTCTGGGTATAAAAAATATCGAAGGAATAGCGACCATTGCAAATCGCAATGCGCCCAGCAAAAAAGGTGGTATGCCCTTGAGCCCGATCTTGATGACAACGAAATTCATACCCCACAAAAGAATAACGATACTAGCTGTCAGAATGTGGCGTGGACTAAGAGTTTGTTCTGGCATGGGGCAATTGTATGTTGATATTGATGAAAAATGCGTGTGCTTTGTTCTGAGTTGGCTTCGTTTGTGCTGTGCCGGTTACGCGTCTTTAAATTCACGTAACGTTTTGCTGTTTTTAATCATGTCATCGAACAGGGGGACATGACAGAATTGTTAGTAATTTCGTTTTCTAAGCGTACGCATGATCTGCTGTCTTTGCAAGATGTTACCCTGCTTATTGTGTCTGCCCCTGTTTCTACCCCTGTTGAAATGCTCGTAAGAAATAGAGAATCACATTGTGTTAAACAGCTTTACTTGCGCGTTTTAGCCGACACGCCGCGCTACAGCCTCGCTGCTCTGCGTTCAAACTCACAGAAAATATTGCGCTTTTATTTAATTTAGCACTGATGCATGATATACAGGGAAGGTCGGTAATCGACATCAAATCTTATTGAAAAAACTTATCGAAATGGAGCCGTTTTGATCAAAATGCCTTGGATGGCTTTGCCTCTGAATAGGCAAAGGCAGAGGTCAAAACAATACCTCGCGATATTCTGAAATAGTCGTAATACTTGTAGTGGGTTCTTAAATTTTATTGTCCTATGAGATCTTATCCTTTTCGTATTTTTAATGTCTTCGCAGAGTCTACTTTTGGCGGTAACCCTTTATGTGTTTTTGAGCATGCTGATGGATTGTCGGATGCCGAAATGCAGGCCTTGGCTTTACAATTTAATTTGTCTGAAACTTGTTTTATTTTGCCATCCGATAAGGCGACTGCAAGAATGCGGATCTTTACGCCAGATACAGAAATGGCATTTGCAGGACATCCAAGCTTAGGTACGGCTCAGTTGGTGCAGGAATTGTACAAAGCCCCGGCGCACCTCACGCTGGAATGTAAGGCTGGCATCGTGCCCTTGCAGTTACATGAAAATGTGTGGACTTTTGCAGCTCCACAAGCGCCAAAAGTATCTGCTTGTGAGACAGATAGTGCAGAAATTGCACGTATTCTCGGGTTGGATATGAAGGATTTTTCCGGCGAGCCGCTGTGGGTCAACACTGGGTCTGATCAATTGCTTGTCCCATTGGTGGATGAGGACGCACTTTACCGTGCTAAGTTGAATAGTGCTTTGCTTGATGGTTGGCCAAAAAATAGTCTGGGTCGTAAGACCGTCTATCTTTTTACGTTTGATCAGATTCGGCGGGCAAATGCAACTCGAGTTCAAGTAAAGGCTCGTTATTTTTTTGCGCGTCCGGGTGGTGGCGTAGGTGAAGATCCTGCCACTGGATCTGCATGTGCCAACCTCGGTGGTTGGTGGATCGCGCAAAAGCGAAATGTCCCTGCGAGTTTGCACATAAGTCAGGGTGGGCAAATGCAAAGACCAAGTCACCTCTATCTGGATATACTTGAAGATATGACCATTAAAGTCGGTGGTAAGGTGCAAGAAATTGGACGTGGTGTGATCCAAATCTAGTAAAAACGCTTCAAAACCGCAGAAAGCACGGGAAGTGTAGGGCGAAATCCTTTAAAATAGCGGCTTCATTCAAATGCAGTTGGTGGTGCTCGCGCTAAGCGCCGGAGCCCAACCCTTCAGGATACCCCCTATGAGCATGTCTAATACCCTAGAAATCGTCGCAGAATTGCGTGCTGGCCGCATGGTCATCCTGGTTGACGAAGAAGATCGCGAAAACGAAGGCGATCTGATTATGGCGGCAGAATTTGTAACACCGGAAGCCATTAACTTTATGGCAAAATTTGGCCGTGGCCTGATTTGCCTGACTTTGACAGAAGAGCGTTGCGACGAGTTGAATCTGGCAATGATGACAACCCGTAATGGCACTTCGTACGGCACTAATTTTACGGTCTCTATTGAAGCAGCTGAAGGTGTTACGACCGGTATTTCAGCGGCGGACCGTGCGCATACAGTGCAGGTTGCGGTCAGCAAAAAGTCAACTGCTAACGATATCGTTCAACCAGGTCATGTGTTTCCATTGAAAGCGCAAAAAGGTGGCGTTCTGATGCGTGCAGGGCATACTGAAGCTGGTTGTGATTTGGCGGAGTTGGCTGGTCTGACGCCTGCATCCGTGATTTGCGAAATTATGAAGGATGACGGCACGATGGCACGTTTGCCAGACTTGCTTGAGTTCGCCAAAGAACATAACTTAAAAATTGGCACGATTGCCGATTTAATTCACTATCGTAGCCAAACCGAGAGTATCGTAGACCGCGTTGCGGAGCGCGATATGCATACCGTGCATGGTAGCTTTAAGGCAGTTGTTTATCGTGATAAACCTAGTGGCTCTGCGCATTTGGCCTTGGTGCACGGAAACATTACGCCCGAAAAAGAAGCCTTGGTTCGCGTACATCAACCGGTATCGATCCTGGATTTGCTGGAAAGTAAGGCAACGACGCATTCATGGAACGTTGCTGCCGCAATGAAAGCGGTACAGGCAGCCGATTCGGGCGTTATCGTTTTATTGAATTGCGAGGAAACTGCGGAGCAAATGTTTGATCAGTTTAAAGCGCTGAATGCACCGGAAACACGCCCTGTTGGTCGTGCTGCAAGTATGGATTTACGCAATTACGGTATCGGTGCGCAGATATTGAAAGACGTAGGCGTTGGTAAAATGAAACTTCTGGCAAATCCACGAAAGATGCCGTCCATGACTGGTTTTAACCTCGAGGTTGTTGGCTACCTGGATAAACCCTGCGCAGAATAAAGCTTAAAGTAAGTTGTTGTGCAGTAGCAGGAATGCAGTGTGATGAATACATCGCGTGAAAAATGCTGAGAATTTTTTAAGCTTTAAAAATTTCTAGCATCAAATAATATTGAATATTTTAGAATTGACGGAGCGCCTTGGCGCAAGAGGGAATATCATGACAGTTGGACACTATGAATCAAATCTGGATGGCGCGGGCGTACGCGTCGGTATCGTACAAGCCCGTTTTAACGAAACAGTAGGTAATGGCCTGTTGTCTTCCTGCTTGGCAGAATTGTCACGTCTTGGCGTGTTGAATGAAGATATTCTGCACGTCACTGTGCCAGGTGCTCTGGAAGTTCCATTGGCACTGCAAAAAATGGCTGAAACCAATCAGTTTGATGCGCTTATCGCTTTGGGGGCTGTAATCCGTGGTGAAACTTATCACTTTGAATTGGTCTCCAACGAATCTGGCGCTGGCATCACCCGCGTCGGCCTGGATGCAGGCATTCCGATTGCAAATGCGATATTGACTACAGAAAACGACGAGCAAGCTGAAGTCCGTATGCAAGAAAAAGGTGCAGATGCAGCTCGCGTAGCGGTTGAGATGGCGAATCTGACATTGGCTCTCGAAGAGTTAGCAGAAGCAACCGAAGACGTCGACTACGACGCCTGATTAGGCACAGTTGAAGGTAAGCCACGACCAGTTCAGGCTTAACTTCAAGATATTAAGAAACAAAGTGTGCCTGGGGTCATTGTATTTCAGGCCATCAACAGCACAAAAAAGCAAAATCAAGTAAGAGAAGAATATGAATAATAAAACGCAACACGCCAATCCTAGTAAAAGCCGCTCTCCGCGCCACCGTGCTCGTGAGTTTGCGCTGCAAGGCCTGTATCAATGGCTGCTCAATAATGAAGATTCCGGTGTGATTGACGCCCATATCCGTCAGGCACACGGTTTCGATAAGGCTGACCGTGAACATTTTGACGCGCTGTTGCATGGCGCTATCAATCACTCCATCGAATTGCGTGAAGAGTTTGCGCCTCTGATTGATCGCGGTATTAAAGAGCTGTCACCGATTGAACACGCCGCTTTGTTGATCGGCACATATGAGTTAAAAAATCATATCGAGATTCCTTACCGCGTTGTAATTAATGAAGCCGTTGAATTAACCAAGTCATTTGGTGGTATCGATGGTCATAAATACGTCAATGGCGTGTTGGATAAGTTAGCTGTAAAGTTACGCCCGAATGAGGTTGCTGCAAAATAAGTGCAGATGAATGAACATAATTTAACCGCCTTTTTCTATATAGGAAATCAGGCGGTTTTTTTACGACAGAATAGTTGTTGACTTACGTCTTTGGCAGGTAAATATGGAAAATAATCTCGCGTCTCGGTTGGCTCATATCGCTCCTTTTCATGTAATGGAGCTCATGAAGATGGCTGCTGCGCTGGAGTCACAAGGTCGCCACTTGATACATATGGGTATCGGCGAACCTGATTTTACAGCACCACAAATCGTGATCGACGCTGCTGCGAAGGCGATGGCTGATGGTCGTTTGCAATATACGTCAGCACTTGGTGTGCCGGCATTGCGTGAGGCAATTTCTAACCATTATGCCGAAAAATTTGGTTTAAATGTTCCCGCTTCGCGCATCATTGTGACCGCAGGCGCATCGGCTGCCTTATTGTTGGCTTGCGCGGCGCTGGTAGAGGCAGGACGCGAAGTACTCATGCCAGATCCTTGCTACCCATGTAACCGTCATTTTGTTGCCGCATTTGAAGGTAAGGCCAAACTGGTCGCGAGTGGTCCAGAGCACCGCTTCCAACTTTCCGATCAAATGGTACGTGAACATTGGACCTCCGATACTGCGGGTGTCTTGCTAGCTTCGCCATCGAATCCTACCGGTACTTCGATAGCGGTTGGCGAGTTGGTAAAAATTATCGCCAGCGTCAAAGAGCGCGGGGGCTTTACGATTGTCGACGAAATTTACCAGGGGTTGTCGTATGATGCTCCGCCTTTTTCTGCGCTTTCTCTGGATGATGATGTGGTAATCATTAATAGTTTTAGCAAGTACTTTAATATGACAGGCTGGCGCTTAGGTTGGCTCGTTGTACCTGAGCGTATTGTGCCTGAGTTGGAAAAGTTATCGCAGAATTTGTTTATTTGTCCATCATCTATTGCGCAACATGCCGCGCTAGCTTGTTTTAGCCCAGAAGCATTGACTATCTATGAAAAAAGAAAGGCGGAGTTTAAACGTCGCCGCGATTATATCGTGCCGGCACTGCGTGAACTGGGCTTCGGTGTTCCAGTCATGCCAGATGGTGCTTTTTATGTATATGCGGATTGTTCGCGATTCACCAACGATGCTGATACCTTTGCTAAACAAGTGCTTAATGACGCTGGTGTGGTTATCGTTCCTGGTCTCGATTTTGGGCCAGCAACGGCAAGCTCCTATGTGCGATTGTCGTACGCCAATTCGATGGAGAATCTACAAGAAGCGATTGTGCGGTTGAGAAAATTTCTTGCGCAACCTGCTTAAGGCGAAAAAAAACTGCCCGTATTTTGATGTGCGGGCAGTTTTTTAATTGAAGCTTAATTTGTGACGTCAAATTATAAAGCTGCTACTTGATCCTTAGAATCTGTTTTCGCCTTCGCTTCGTTCGCATCTTCTTTTACTGTATGCGTAGCTTCTGTCTGGCGAGCGACCGGAGCAGGGCTGGTATTGGTGAATACCGTAGGAACATTTTTACCGGCAGAAACGTCTTTTAAGCGTTTGTACTCTGTCATTACTCTAGATCCATAGCCAGAGTCATTGTCAAAAGCACCTGCGCCCACATACATCTTTAAGCCCGCTTCGACTGAGCCCGCACGTGAGACGTAGTCTTTTAATATTAATGCTCCAACTTTGATATTGGCAACCGGATTTAAGGCGGCTTTAACGCCTCCCATTTCGTCGAATTTTTCCTGATGTACCTTGGACATGACTTGCATCAATCCTTGCGCACCTACTGGGCTTTCCGCGAACGGATTTAAGCCTGATTCGATCGCCATCACGGATAAAATCAGCAGCGGATCCAATTTGATGTCCTTGGCAGTCAAATAGGCGGCTGATACCAGCATGTTAGTTGCATCTGTAGCGACGCGGTAGCGTTTGGAAAGCCAATTCGTTACCCATTTTTGCTGGCGCTCGCTGCCCAGTAATTTTGCATCTTCTTCGGTATATGCTGCATTGTGCAGGGCGTTACCTGCGGCAGCCTTACCAGGCGCTTCCATGAGCATTGCAAGGCTTGGTGGTGGAACCTCTGCTTCGACCAGTTGTTCTGGTGTCGTAAATGGAGATAAATTCTTAAATTTATCAGCTAACTCAGGTTTGATAAACATTGTCGCCAGCAAGACGATAGCGGTGATACCTGAAATTGTCATTAAGTGGCGGATGATGGTGATGAAACCACTACTTGTATCACGTGCGACTGCATTGAACGCAGCACGCTTTTCTTCGGTGGAAAGTCCACCTTGTTGTACAGCTAAAATAAAACGTTGAATCATGTAACCCCCTGAATCATCGCGGTGCAAAAGCTCAACTTCGAGCAGTTGCATAAAACTACTTCACGAATCAGAAACATCGCCCTCGTCGCATTTGCGATCTGAAGACGCCGGAGCTATTTATCTGTTTAAGTTCGTCACACTTGGTACTGGAGCATCCAGCGATAAATAACTTTATTTCGGGATAAGGCAGACGCCTTTTGAAAACAATCCTTACAATGTCATGTGGGGCCCGACCCCCGTGAATGATGTTACCGTTATTGGCGAGGTAGACTTTGCGTGTAAAGTGGCAAACGTCTAGATCTCTTCATCAAGTTGGGCGAATTGTAGGGGTGGTTTTATATCAAGTCAATACTATCAAATCAACGTTTAATAACTTTTGAATCTAAAGAATTGCGCTGCAATGCAGCAAAAACCAATAAAATCAAGTACTTGGCTAAATAAGCTTGACCAACTAGTTCAGACATACAAAAAAGCGAAAAATGATTAAATATTCCGATTTGAGGGATTTTATTTCTCAATTGCAAGAAATAAATGAGTTAAAACAAGTAGATATTCAAATTTCTCCTAATTTAGAGATGACGGAGATTTGTGACCGAACTTTGCGCGCTGAAGGTCCTGCACTTTTGTTCAATAAACCGACCGGACATAGTATTCCGGTTCTGGCAAATTTATTTGGTACACCACGTCGTGTCGCACTCGGTATGGGAGCAGATAATGTGAGTGAATTACGCCAAATCGGCCACCTGTTATCTGCCTTAAAAGAACCAGAACCACCGAAAGGTTTTAAAGACATTCTTGGAATGGGCAGCCTCGTAAAAGCCGTGTGGGACATGGCCCCTAAGGAATTACGTGGTGCCAAATGCCAGGAAATTGTTTGGGAGGGTAACGATGTTGATTTATCGCGTTTGCCGATTCAACACTGTTGGCCTGGCGATGTCGCACCATTGATTACCTGGGGGTTGGTGATTACCAAAGGTCCTAATAAAAAGCGCCAGAATTTGGGCATCTACCGCCAACAAGTATTAGGGCGAAATAAAGTAATTATGCGTTGGCTCGCGCATCGCGGAGGCGCGTTGGATTTCCGTGAGCACTGTATCGTCAATAAAGGTAAGCCGTATCCAATTGCGGTAGCTTTGGGTGCTGATCCCGCTACTATATTAGGAGCAGTGACGCCGGTCCCTGACAGCTTGTCTGAATACCAGTTCGCGGGCTTATTGCGCGGTAGCCGCACGGAATTGGTTAAAGCGATTGGCAGCGAGCTCCGCGTGCCAGCATCCGCTGAAATCGTGCTCGAAGGGCATATCTACCCCGATGAATCGCATCCAAGTGGTTATGAGCACGCACTGGAAGGACCGTATGGTGATCATACTGGTTACTATAATGAGCAAGACTGGTTCCCGGTATTTACGATAGATCGCATCACCATGCGTCGTGATCCGATTTATCATTCGACGTATACCGGAAAACCACCCGATGAACCGGCGGTATTGGGCGTAGCACTGAATGAAGTGTTTATCCCGCTTTTGCAAAAACAGTTTAGTGAAATTACCGATTTTTACTTACCGCCGGAAGGTTGTAGTTATCGGATGGCTGTAGTGCAGATGAAAAAATCCTACGCTGGTCATGCAAAGCGCGTAATGTTCGGCGTCTGGAGTTTTTTACGTCAATTTATGTATACCAAGTTCATTATTGTGGTGGACGAGGATGTGAATATTCGCGACTGGAAAGAAGTCATCTGGGCGATTACCACACGTGTCGACCCCAGTCGGGACACAACCTTGGTAGACAATACTCCCATCGATTATCTCGACTTTGCCTCACCCGTCAGTGGTCTGGGTAGCAAAATGGGGATCGATGCCACCAATAAGTGGCCGGGTGAGACAGATAGGGAGTGGGGTACAACGATCGTGATGAGCCAGGATATCAAAGGCAAGGTCGATGAGCTCTGGCCGCAATTGGGGTTGTAGTAAATAATTATCCTATGGTAGGGTATTGAAAACAAAGAACAATCAATTGCTTTGGTCATTCAATGCCCTCGATTGCCAGATCGAGTTGCAGAAATTAATAATGAATTAGTTTGACTATGCTATATGTCTTTCAAGTCAATTGCGAAATTCGAGCAATAGTCTTCATTTATGTCTAGATACGAGTTTTGTTATCAATTTCGCTTTGTGATGACAACTATCCGGTTTAATCTGTTAATCATAAGGTCTGGTAAATAACAATGAGTTTAAGAAGACAGTTATTGATAGCGATTTCCTTCATCGTGTTATTGGTCTTTGCCGGACTGCAGATGCTATCAGTGATGGCAACCCGCGATTTCTTGCAACAACAATTGTCATCTCATGCTCAAGATACAGCGGGTAGTTTGTCACATGATTTGGCGACGTCGTTGTCGAGAAACGATCTTGTGCTCGCTGAAGTACAATTAAGTTCAGTATTCGACCGTGGCTACTATCAAAAGATTATCCTGTTTGATGTGTACGGAAAAAAGCTGGTTTCCAAAGAATTGCCGCTGAAGGTTGACAATGTCCCTTTGCCCTTTTCCTCTTTGCTACCACTACAAACTCCGCCCGGAGAAGCCTTTATTTCTGAGGGATGGCGGCAATTAGGAAAAATTGTCGTGGTCAATCAACCGACGTTTGCTTATCAATTTCTGTGGGATTCGTTTAAACAACAAGCGGGGTTGATGCTGTTAATGTATTCCTTGGTGTTTTTTCTGACGATGTGGCTGTTGAAAATCATTCTGCGGCCATTGTCATTGATTGAGCATACCGCGCTTGATATTCAAAATAAGCGATTTAATCAAATTTTAGAACTCCCCAATTCCCGGGAATTTCGTCGTGTTGTGTCTGCAATGAACTCCATGTCGAGTAAGATTTCAGAGATGCTGAGTGCGGAAACCTCTAAGGCCGAAGCATTTCGCGCTGAGGCTTATACCGATAAAGTAACTGGTCTTGACAATCGCAAAGCGTTTGACTTGCGTTTGAATGCCTTGCTGCAAGAAGATGGGGGTTTTAGTTCTGGTTATCTTATAGTTCTTGAGTTTGATGGGCTCAAAGAATTTAATCACGAACATGGGTATCAAGAGGGTGATCAACTGTTGGCTGATGTGATTAAAATTGCTCTAAGTTGTTCTGAACTTCAGATTGGTATTTCTGGGCGAATTGGCGGTACGGCGTTTGGATTTGTGGGCTTCGATGTTTTGTCCAATGTGATAGATTCAGAATTCAAGGCACTACAGCGCAAGTTGATTGGTTTTATTGAACATTTTTCGGCCAAAAATTTATCTTTCAACCTTGGTTGCGTTCACTTTTCTGCAGGACAAACCAGGGGCGAATTATTTGCAAAAGTTGATCTCGCTCTGGAAACTGCAAGGCAGAATGGGCGTAACGTTGCGATTAATTTCAATCTTGCTGATGAAAATAAGATCGCAGAAGGTTCATCAGGTTGGCGGGCACTGATACAAAGCGCCTTAAGTGAAAAACGGTGGGCATTATTTACCCAACCCGTTTTTAATCTCACAGCTCAAGATATTTTTCAGCATGAAATTTTTTCTCGGCTCATTGATCAACAAGGGAATTTTATTTCCGCAGCTTTGTTCTTGCCTATGGCGATGCGTCATCAGCTCATGACTGATATTGACAAGGCGGTCATAAGTCTTGTGATAGATCAGATGAATAGCCTCGGATATATGGAGGCAAATGTTGCGGTGAACGTCTCTGCCCAGTCTATTGAGAGTGAGTCATTCCGCGAATGGTTGGGCGAGAAACTTGTTAGCTCTCAGGATGCAGGTTCTCGATTGTCATTTGAGTTAAGTGAGTTCGGTTGCGGGAAAAATATGCCCTCCACAATGAGTTTTATTGCTTTACTGAGAAGCTACGGAGTTCTTGTAGGCTTCGATCATTTTGGGCTAGCGCCCGATTCACTTGACCTTTTGCGTAAAGTTGTACCTAACTACATTAAACTCGATAGTGGCCTCGTCGATGCAGCGCTTGAAAGTGAACAAGCACAGTTGCACCTTCGTTCTGTGATTTTGTTGGCAAATGCTCTTGATGTGAAGGTGATTGCACAAAATGTAGAGTCTGCAAAAATCAAAGACTGGTTAATTAACGAACGCATTATTTTTGGGCAAGGATACTTCTTGGCACCGCTGGCTCGAATGTGAATGATGCTTCGGGTAGATAGCTAAAAATCGCCGGATGAATCTTACATGGTTTTAAGATCTTGCCATCATCGATGGTGCTTTATCTTTCAATATCAGAGCTTACTTTCTCTATCCATTTTTTCGATAACATCACGCCATAGGCGTACCGTTGAAGCGCCACCTTTTCTTGCTGTTCCGTTAGCTAGCCACAAATCGTCATCGTTAAAGCTATAAACTGGTATCAGATCCTTGCGTTCAGAGCCGTGTTTTATTTCAGGAATCAAGTTATCTAGTATCCATGGATCGCTATCTGGGGTAGGGTAGTAGGCGAGAACCATGTGCGTCTCGCCAATCTTAATTGCTCTGACATAGGTAATTCTCAGGCGCTCAATTGGGATGCCTAAGTCTTTTAAAGTCATATATTTAGCGATCGCATAATCCTCACAATCACCACCAAACGAAGCGACTAATTCAACTGGTGTAGCCCAGTAATCTTCCACACCCCAATGTTCTAAATCGCTGACATAAGGAATCTGATTATAAAAATCATTTGCCCTCTTTAACAAAGGCATTTCAAGTTGTACGTTTCTTGATCTTAACAATTTCCCAGTTAAATCAGGTCCCGCTGTTGCCTTCATTTGACGTACATTGGTTTGCATTATCTGAAGGCGATGCGGTGCTTCGGGGCCAAATTTTTTGGTGACAAATTCATATAAACCATTTGAGAAATCAACCAGACCAGCATTGCTTTCGCTTGAAATGGCTAATAAAAGCAGTATGAGCAAGATTTGCAGCGCAATGGCAGCAGTTTTTAAAGATGACTTTGATGAAGCTTTAAACTTGCAGTGATAGTTCCAATGCAAATTCTTTTGCAAATGAGAAAAAGATATTTTCATTGAAGTATTTAGCGCAGGGATAAATCGTGAGAAGCAGACATTGCTCAGTCGAATTCATTTTCAATCTGATGCATTATCGTAGCATTTTGTTGGGCTAATTCTTCTTTGTTTATTGTCATAGCACCAAAAAAAGATAGAAAAAAGGGCGCAGTTTAAAAACTTGCGCCCTTGTTTTTGCTTACTTCAATTTTATTGAACTTTGGCTTTTTTTACTAAAGTTTGTTGGTAAGCTTGTACTTTTTGTTGTTGTAAGCCGTCGATGATTTGTGGTTTAACTTCCTCTAAAGTAGGGAATTTCAACGTGCGAACATCTTCCAATTTAATGATGTGGAATCCATACTGGGATTTTACAGGTGTTTCTGTAAATTGACCTTTTTGGAGTGCGATCATTGCATTAGAGAACTCTGGTACAAACGTTGCTGGAGATGCCCAATCTAAATCGCCGCCTTTGGATGCTGATCCAGTGTCTTTGGACTGCTTAGCCAGCTCTTCAAACTTAGCTCCCGCTTTCAACTTAGAAATAATCGCTTTTGCATCATCTTCTTTGTCAACCAGGATATGGTAAGCATGGTATTCCTTGTCGCCAGCTTGTGCTTTAGCTTTGTCATATTCTGCTTTAACTTCTGCATCTGTCACTGGATTCTTTTTGACATATTCAATCATCAGTGCGCGAATCAACAAAGATTGACGTGCGATTTCCAGTTGGTTTTTTACTTCTGGATTGGATGCTAAACCTGATTTTTCAGCTTCTTGCATCAACACTTCGCGGTTGATCAGTTCTTGTTTTACTTTTGCGCGCAAATCTGGTGTGTCTTGCTGTCCTTGGGATGTCAATTGTTTTACTAATGCATCGACGCGTGAGGATGGAATTGCTTTACCATTAACTACGGCGAGATTTTGAGCCATTGTTGGCAAAGCTGTTGCAAGAAGTGCTACCAGCAAAAGAGCAGGTTTAAAAGTCATTGTCTGTTCCTAAATAACAAAATAAAAAAAACGGATTATAAGTAAACTGCTTAGGTCGGTATCTCTGACGGCGCCAACGCGACAATCGCTAGTGCGTGAACGTCCGTATGCATCATATCGCCAATGGCATCATACACCAGACGATGCCGTGAAATGCGATTTAAGCCCTCAAATTGATGAGAAATTATTTTCAAATTGTAATGGCTCCCTCCCGAAGCTGCGCCAGCATGCCCTGCATGAGCGGCGGAATCGTCTTCTAATTCACATACAACCGGCTGTAAAGCATTTGTAAGACGATTTTTCAGTTGATCGAATCGTGACATTATTCAGCCTCCGTCATATATTTCGATAAAAATAAACTTTGAATAACAATGAATGCCGGCATGATTCCTACCATGGAGATCAGTTTGAAATTCGCCCATGTATCTGTTGAGAAGTTAAAAGCGACCCAGAGATTCAGTACGCCCATCAGGAAGAAATAAGCTGTCCAGGCAAGGCTCAGTTTGCCCCAGATTTGCTCGGGTAACTTGACCTGCGATTCCATCGCAGTACGGATCAGGTTTTTCTTGAAGACAAATTGTGCTAACAAGAAAGCGCCACAATAACACCAATATAATATAGATGGTTTCCATTTAATAAAGGTATCACTATGAAAATAAATAGTGGCTCCGCCGAACACCATAATAATGATGAACGAGATCCACAGCATTGCATCTACTTTTTGTCTGCGGATGAGCAAATAAGATATCTGGCCGATTGATGCAACTAAAGTGACTGCAGTCGCCAACATAATTGGTGCAAGCTCAGGTGAACTGACACCACCTGAAACCAGACTGGAAAGATAGTTTTCAACGTAGGCTTGAGCAGTTGCAGTATGCCCTTCGCCCCATTTAAAGGTGACAAAAAATAAGATAACTGGAAAAACGTCAAAAAGAAATTTCATTAAAAACAGACTTATGCGAGTGGTTTAAATGTCAGGCTTACGAAATGTATGCTTTGCGTGAACCTGTTAGTGGTGAGTCGTCAAGAAGAACATGTACAAAATGGACGTCGCAAATATTACACAAATTATTCAGGTGCGTCATGTCGTGATGTATGTTTCCGTATTTACGTCTTATTAGGATTCCTTATCAGCTTCAATTGGTCCAGGTGTTTCAAGTGGCTCACCTTTAAATGACTTAAGTCATGTTGTTTTTGTGTTACGAAGAGCAACTGACTTCCAAATTTTTGGCCCAGTCGGGTGGGAGCTTTGCGTATTCTTCATTCTCGATTTGCTCATCAAAAGGGTTTTCTAATATGCATAATAATTTGGTGATTTCAGAAAAATCTTTATTCTGTGCCCTTTCGATCGCATTTTGAGCTAAATAGTTCCTTAAAATATATTTGGGATTGCTCGCTCTCATTGCAATCTGTCTATCATCAGCATTGCTGTTTTCCATCGCAAGGCGCGCCCGGTAGCGGTTCAGCCAGTCTTTTAAGGCTTCTCTGTCTATAAATAAGTCGAGCAGGGCATCATCTTTTGGCGATATTTCATTCTCCAGGTGACTTAATTGACGGAAGCTTAGCGTGAAATCTGCATGATTCGCTTGCATCAAACTGAAGAAGTCGTCTCCAAGTTGTTTATCTGATTCATGTGCCATGCGGAAGCCAAACTTGGAACGCAATAAGCTCTCCCATTTAGCGACAAAGCTATTTGAGTATTCTGATAGCGCGGCTTGGGTATCTTCGACGCTGCCTATCAACGGTAGCATCGCCTGACCAAGTGCATGCACGTTCCAATTCCCTATACTCGGTTGCATCTTGTACGAGTACCGCCCTTGCTGATCAGTGTGATTGCAAATGTGGGACTCATCAAACGCTTCCATAAAACCATACGGACCGTAGTCAAGGGTAATGCCTAAGATAGACATATTGTCCGTATTCATGACGCCATGCATAAAACCGACCGACTGCCAATGCGCCATCAGCTCAGCGGTTTTGTGTGTGATTTCAGCAAGCAGAGTTTGATATGGATTCTGCTGATCACGGCAATGTGGGAAATAATGTTCAATCACAAAATCGGCCAACATTCTTAAATTGTCATGGCGGCGATTGTAATACCAATGCTCAAAAGAACCGAAGCGGATAAAGCTCGGTGCCAGACGGGTTACAACCGCTGTTGTCTCTGGTTGTTCGCGAAAAACGTAGTGGTCTGATCCAGTAATGCAAAGTGCTCTCGAGGTGGGAATGTGGAGTGCATGCATGGCTTCCGAACATAAAAATTCCCTGATGGATGACCTTAGTACTGCTCTCCCGTCACCGGAGCGTGAGTACGGCGTTGCTCCGGCCCCTTTCAACTGCACCTCGATTCGCTGTTGCTGTCTGTTGATTGTATCTCCGAGCAAAATTGCTCGCCCATCACCAAGTTGACCAGCCCAGACGCCAAATTGATGGCCGGAATAGACGCTGGATAGAGGATTGATTGTTGGTGGAATTTTGTTTCCGGTAAAAACTTCAATTGCTTCTTGATCTTGAAAGTTACGTGTTGAAATGTGGTGTTCGCCTGCTAACCGTTTACTCACGGCCACTAAATAAGGTGCGGGTAAAGGAGTAGGGCGCAAGTGCGTATAGAAGTCGGGCGGGAGCGTTGCGAACAATGCATTCTGAAAAAAATTGTCCAGATGAAAGTCGGACGCACTTGTGTTTGGTGATGGCATGAGAGTCAGTTCTATTCGAGAATGCGCTCATTCTGCCAGAGTCTGTCAAATTGTGTTTTTATCCGTTTGATTTGCAGCGCATCGTGCAAAAGCGCAAACGAATTATTTGGCTTCAGGAAATGAAAAAGGGTTTATTTCTTTTGAAAAATAAACCCTTTTTAACGTCTTCGTCGGAATGTAATCAACTTGTCATTAATTCACGCACTTTGCAACCATCGATCAGGAAGGATAGGCTGATGACCAATACTAATTCACCTTCAGCAGAGCGGGCAGTACCTGTTATTCCTGGCGTACTGATACAAGTCAGAGGTTTAATTACGAGGTCGGCCGTTCCGTCCACTGAATCAACCGACAGAATGTAGGGATTAGGTGCTGCTATGACAATGCCAACGCGTTCTGATGATGGTGAGTAGCCCAGAGTTTTCCCCAATGACTTAACGGGTAAAGGACGCCCTAAATCGCGCAATACAGGTTGTCCGCCAACGCTTTCAAAGGTTTCTGGCAGTTCAACAACGCGCTGAACAGTAGCCATCGGTAAAGCAAGTGATGCACCATCAGTACGGACGACCATCGTTGGCACGATAGATAATTCGATCGGCAATCTGATGAGGAAGGTGGTGCCTTTTCCGAGCTCAGAGGCAATACGAATCGCTCCACGATGACGCTCAACCGCAGTTTTAACGACGTCCATACCGACGCCGCGACCAGACACGCTAGAAGCAACTTCTTTCGTTGAGAAACCTGGTAAAAAGACGAGTTGGAACGCTTCGTCATCTGTGCGTGCATCATGTGAATTAATCAGGCCTTTGGAAATTGCCTTATCCCTGAGACGTTGCGCATCCATGCCTTTACCGTCGTCCGAAACTTCAATCATGACGCTACTGGCTTCTTGCCATGCTTTGAGAGAAATTGTCGAGCGAGGTGACTTGTTCGAGATCAGGCGTTCCTCAGAGGTTTCAATTCCATGATCCAAAGCGTTGCGCAGCATATGCACGAGTGGATCGTAGAGACTGTCAACTACAACCCGATCGACTTCTGTCTCTGCACCGGTAATATTCAGATCAACTTCCTTGCCTAAATCTCGCGCCAACTCCCTGACCAAACGTGGAAATTTTTGGAACAAGCGTCCTACGGGTTGCATCCGGGTTGCTAAGGTTGCGCGTTGTAATTCGGTTGAGTAGCGAGATGCGCGCGTTAGTGTCTCTGTGAGGGCTGACATTAGTGGTGCAGCCTGGCCGTCGAACTTAAATTGACCTAGCTTTTCTAACAACACGGCCGCTTGATTTGCCGCTTGTACTGATTCGCCAGCGACTTCTAATAAAACGTTAAGTTTTACGGCGTCAATTCTGATACTTTCTTCTTTTGCCGGCGCATTTTGTTTAATATCTGCATTCGACAAAGAAGACTTGACTGCTTCATTTTCTTCCCTGATATTGGCTGGTTGCGGCGCTTCATAGGTTTCTACAACCGCTTCAGGTAAGGTTCCCGCGGGAGTGACCGCTCTATAATAAGCCTCCCAATCTATATTTCCATCTTGATTCTGAGCGGCAGCCGGTGCTGGTGCGGCGACAGCTGTGGCCACAGGTGCCGCTTTCGGTGCCGCAGTAACGGACGCCGCAGATTTCTTGCTCACACCTTTGCTTTCGATCGCATCGGTCAGCATTGCCTCTAATGATTTTGGCATTGTTGACAGTTGATCCGGCGCCACGCCGTTATTCAGTGCAGTCAATTGGTCAGCGACGAAGCCGCTGGCTTCAAGAGCTGCTTCAATCGCTTCAGGTGTAACAGCTACCTGTCCGGTTCTAAGTGCGTCGAACAAATTTTCGGTAAGATGGCATGCGGAGACCATCGCCGTGAGGTTCATGAAACCGGCGCCACCTTTGATTGTATGAAAAGACCTGAACACGGCATTGAGTGTGTTCATGTCGCCAGGGTTGCGCTCAAGTGAAAGCAGATGTTCTTCTACATTTGTCGCCAGATCGAGCGCCTCGACGACAAATTCTTTGAGCATGTCATCCATTAGAAACCCAAGCTATCAAGAAGATTGTCTACGTCATCCTGTTCCAATGCCGCATTCGGAACGGATGGCCCTTCCATTAATTCTACGGCCTTCTCTTTCAAGTCTGAAGGAGCGTTGTCCAACAAAATCTGTGCCAGTTCGCGTTCAACAGCTTTGTTGATTGCGACAACTTTTTTAATTAACTGCCCAGTTAAATCCTGGAAATCCTGCGCCATCATAATGTCGAGTAAGCGAGCTTTCTCGGCATCAGTGGCAGTCATAACGACATTGGCAAAGGATTTTGAATCATGAGCCAATTCTTTGAATTCTTCGACGCTCATTTTGCCCGCGAATAAACTATCCCAGCGCGCGTCCATGGTTTTTGCTTTTTTTGCCAGTTCATCTTGTTCTGGCATGCCGAGATCGGTCGCATTCAACACCTTGTTTGCGGCTTGCTCAGTCAGCGTTGCGACGTATTCGAGTCTGTCTTTTGCATCTGCAACCTGAATCGCCACATCTGATAGGGAGCGGTCATACCCAAGCTGACGCATGGAATCATGTAACATGCGCACAACATTGCCCAGCCGGTCAAACATAGGCTTGCTGGCATCTTCATCGGTATTGTGCGGATTTAATTTTGGAAGCGGCTCACCAATAGGAGAGGAGGTGTTGGCGACTGCTTCAGGAGCAGAAGTGGGAATCGCGGCGGGTGGGGCATCTGTTTCTTGGCGTTGGCTCGCCATTTCTTCAAACAATGCGTCCAGATCATCTGCTGAATCGGTCATAGTTCTTCATTCTCCATAATCGCTGTGACTTTTGTGCAATTTTTCCACAAATATCATGGTCTGTCGTTAGTTCTTCGCAAATAAATGAAAAAATGATCTTATTTATCGCTTACACGTAACGGAATTGGTGAAATTTATTTATGTCAACCTGAGTCATTCCGGTTCAAGGAATGTGCAAGTTTGATCTGATACTATACTAGCAGGACTTTCTCGAAGAGTAACCTATGCTTTTGAAAATTGTCGTGCTTTTGTGAGATTAAACACAGATTTCACATTAATTTGAATTTTGACTGCGCAAGAAATTTTCCGGTGTCTCAATCGAGTATAAGCCTAACTTGCGAATTCGCTTTGCTAGTTTGAGTAGGGCTTTGTCTTTGGTGATTAAAAAATGGGCATCCGCATCCCGCGCGATTTCCAAAAATTTTTGGTCGTCTTTATCACTGCAAACAGGAAGTTTGATGTTGGAAAGCGTGGCAGGTGCAACACATTCGATCAGTTGATCAAATTGCGATTGGATCGTGACCAAATTCTCTGCTTTGATCGGCAGATGCGGATATTTGAGTACCGCCAGCCATTCATCTCGGCATTCCGGACGCGTATAAGCCTTTAGGCTCCCTTTTTGTAGTGCTTGCAAAATTTCATTCCAGCGTTGGTCATGAAAAACGAATAAATCCAGGCAGACATTGGTGTCAATGACGACCCGCTTGGGTATGATAGTGTTCATTGTTTTTATAAAAGTCGATAACTATGCTCATTGTATTATCTCCAGCCAAAAGTCTGGATTATGAAACCCCCATTAACTCAACTATTTTTACCAAAGCAGATTTCCTCGACGAAGCAGCGGAGCTGGTAGAAATCGCAAAAGAATTATCGCAACAGCAATTAAGTGCTTTAATGGACATCTCGCCCAATCTGGCGCAACTCAATGTGGATCGCTTTAATGCTTGGAAGAAAAAACCGACAGGCAAACATTTGCGTCAGGCAATCTTTGCATTTAACGGGGATGTCTATGAAGGTTTAAATGCGCAGACCTTGAATCCTGAACAATTGACCTATTTACAGGAAAATTTAAGAATTTTATCTGGTTTGTACGGCATGTTAAGACCTTTGGATGTTCTTCAGGCTTATCGCTTGGAAATGGGCACGGCCTTAGCAAATCCGTATGGGAAGAACTTATACGCATTTTGGGGTTCTAAGATTACTGAGGGTTTAAATGTCTTGGCTGGAAAAAATGGCACCGACACTATATTGAATCTGGCTTCGGACGAATACTTTAAGGTGGTAAAGCCAGTGTTGTTTAATGGCACAATTGTCACTCCTGTTTTCCAGGATTGGAAAAATGGCAAATATAAAATCATTTCTTTTTATGCCAAAAGAGCTCGTGGTTTGATGGCGAGATATTGTGCTGAACGGGCGATTCAGGATGTCGAGGAAATTAAGAATTTCGATGCTGAGCAATATGTCTATTGTGAAGAGGAATCGACACCGAAGAACTGGGTATTTAGACGTCGCTTAGAAGACAATTAGATCAATACTGGCTTGATTTTCGTTTCAGAAAACAAAAAACCGATCAAATGATCGGTTTTTTGTTAATAACTGTGGTGCAGCTTTGACTAATTACCAGAACTTCCACCAGGAGGATTTATTTTTGTCGACTCCTGAGGCATAGCTACTATTAGGGAAGTTCTTAACGAACACGCGGTTTGCATCGTCTCGTAAGTCATTCATACCCATTGCATTGTAGGCTTTAACCAAAATAAACAACGCTTCCTCGTTCGCTGGTGCGTCTGGATATTCCTTGATCGCTGATTGAGCACGGTTGGCGGCAGCCAGGTAGGCGCCACGACGCATATAGTAGCGAGCAACATGGACATCGTATTGTGCCAAGGCATTTACCAGGTATTTCATACGGAGCAGTGCATCTGGCGTATACTTGCTATCTGGGAATTGCGTTACCAATTGCTTGAAGGCGTCAAAAGAGTCGCGTGAAGCTTTGGGATCACGTTCCGTGATGTCTTGACGGGCGATAAAGTTAAGAATGCCAAGCTGATCGTTAAAATTAATCAAGCCGCGCAGATAATACATGTAGTCCACGTTTGGGTGATTTGGATGTAGTTTGATAAATCGTTCAACAGCAGCGAGAGCCTGTGCCTGATCACCTTGTTTATAGTAGGCATAAGCAGTATCCATTTGTGCTTGTTGCGCGTAGGTACCGAATGGAAAGCGCGATTCTAATTTTTCATAGTACTGAATTGCTTTTTCATATCCGCCGTTAGACATCTCGTCTTTTGCTTCAGCGTATAATTTTGATGCTGACCAGGTCTTGGTCTCATCAATTTTGTCACCAAACACGCCGCAGCCCCCTAAAGCAAGGGACGCGGTTACTGCCAAGACCAGCAATTTCAAAGATTTAATGTGCATAAATTTGTGCGTAAGCATGAAAACAATTTACGGATTATAGCCGATGACAAAAAATGTGAAACCAACTACAACAGTGATTTTGTCAGATTCTGACCTTGACATAGATGCGGAAGTAGTGAATGAAGATGTCGAAGCCGATGAAGACTTCTCTTCCGACGTCGAAAATATCGAATTAAAACTAACTTCCGCTGCCTGCGGCGAACGGTTAGACAAGACGATCTCTAAACTTGTTCCCCAATATTCGAGAAGTCGTATTCAACAGTGGATAGAAGATGGGTATGTGACAGTGGATGGTGTTCCTGGTCGTGGAAAAATGACGGTGTTGGGCGATGAGAAAATTATTATCGTTCCACAAGCAGCGCCTGATGAGGGCGCTTATGAACCTGAAGATATTCCCCTTGATGTCGTATATGAAGATGATTCGCTTATCGTCATTAATAAGGCGGCCGGGATGGTAGTGCATCCTGCCGCAGGGAACTGGTCTGGGACCTTGCTCAATGCGTTGTTGTTCCGTTGGCCAGAATTATTAGGTGTGCCGCGCGCAGGTATTGTTCATCGTCTTGATAAAGATACGTCAGGTTTGATGGTGGTCGCCAAAACTTTGATTGCTCACACAGATCTGGTGCGTCAACTGCAAGACCGTAGTGTCAAACGTGAATATTATGCCTTGGTCTGGGGTACCCCTAACGTATCTGGAACTGTGGATGCACCGATGGCAAGACACCCTCGTGATCGTATCAAAATGGCGGTTTCTCGTAGTGTTTTGGCAAAACCCGCCGTGACACATTTCCAACGTATCGCAACTGGTATGTTGGAAAAATTTCCAAATAGCCTGGTCGCCTGTCAATTGGAAACCGGACGCACACATCAGATTCGTGTACACATGCTTTCGTTAGGTTTTCCGCTGGTTGGTGATCCTTTGTATGGTAAGCAACATTTGGCAAGATTTTTCCCGCGCCAAGCCTTGCAGGCACGTAAGCTCGGTTTAATCCATCCTGAGTCAGGGGAGCATGTTGAATGGGAAGTGCCGGTAGCGGAAGATTTTCAGGCTTTGATCAAAGCTGCCGGGATTTCATTGCCATGATGACGAGGGGGCAGCCTATGTCGTTTGATATCTTGCTACCTGATTGGCGTGAGGTGCCGTCAAATGTACGAGCAATGTCAACATTGCGATCTGGTGGCTGCAGTACTGGTGTGTATGGGGATATGCATGGCACGTCCGGATTGAATCTTGGTGACCATGTTTCTGACGACATTGCGGCGGTTATGGCAAATCGTACAAAATTAAATGCATCATTACCTAACGATGTCATATTCTTATCACAAGTTCATGGCAATATAGTTGCTCAGGTCGAAACTTTGGTGCCTGGCATCTGTGCTGATGCGGTTGTAAGTAGCACTCCTGGCCTTGTCTGTGCAGTATTGACTGCAGACTGCCTGCCAGTTTTGTTCAGTGATGCTACAGGATGTGTAGTCGCGGCCGCGCATGCAGGTTGGCGTGGGTTGGCATCTGGTGTGCTACAAAGCACGGTGCATGAAATGCGGTTGCGAGGGGCGGGTGAAATTTCTGCCTGGTTGGGGCCTGCGATAGGCCCGAAAAAGTTTGAGGTAGGTCAAGATGTTTATGATGTCTTCACCGGGCAAGATAAAGATGCGATAAATTCATTTGTTAAAATATCATCTAATGATATTGTAGGTGCCGAACGGAAATATCTTGCTGATATCTATCAGTTAGCGCGAAACGTGTTGAATTCAGCGGGTGTCAACGATATTACTGGTGGGGACTACTGCACGGTCACCGATAAACAGAAATTTTATTCTTATCGGCGGGATGGGGTGACCGGGCGTATGGCTAGTTTGATTTGGATTGCTCCGGACGATGTGTTGAAGGGTTAGCTGGCATAGTGTTTTCCTTCGGAAGTTCCGGATCTATGCTTGCCTGAGTTTGTTGCAGTGCAACTGATTTTTCGAGCCGTTCTCGCTTGCGTTGCGGTGTACGCATCAGGTATAAAAGTATCGTTAGTGGGAAAACGCAGTACATGACGAAGGTCATGATTCCTGCGATGACTGACGGTTCTGTTATTGCCATTAATAAAACGACGTAAACCCAGGCTATAGCGACGATGTACATAAAATCAGTTGAAGTAGGTTTTAAATGGTTGCAAGTAAGTTGGAAAATTGGAAGAAATTAAGTTTTCTTTAATTTTAAAGCATGGAAGCTAAAGATTAACTCACAACGATACGCGAAAATCAGGAGGCACGCATGAAGACTTTCGATCCTCAAGCTATGTACTCCGAATGGATGTCACAGCTAGTGAATCAAACACCATGGCAAGAATGGATGAAGCCCGCGGCTTCGGTAGCAGAAATGCCTGTTCTTGACATGCTCAAAGAAGCCGGCGCAACAATCAAACCTGCGGTTCTTGCAAAGCTTCAATCCGAATATATGCAGGAATTTGGCCAGCTCTGGCAAAATTTTGCTGTATCCAAATTACCCGAACTTAAAGACAGACGTTTTTCGTCTTCCGACTGGCACACGCATGCAATGCATGCTTACAGCGCAGCCAGTTATTTGCTAAATGCCCGGTTTTTGATGGCATTAGCAGAATCGGTTGAGGCTCCTGGTAAAGTAAAACAAAAAATTGGTTTTGCGGTGCAGCAAATGATTGATGCCATGTCGCCCGCTAATTTTCTGGTCACAAATCCTGAAGCGCAAGCCAAACTGATAGAAAGCAAAGGCGAAAGTTTGGCGAAAGGCATTACTCAAATGCTTGCCGATATGCAAAAAGGTCGTATTAGCCAGACCGATGAGTCCGCATTTGAAGTAGGTAAAAATGTCGCTACGACAGAAGGCGTTGTGGTGTTTGAAAATCGGCTGTTCCAGTTGATCCAGTACACGCCTCTTACAAAAACGGTGCACCAGCGTCCGTTGTTGATGGTGCCGCCTTGCATCAATAAGTTTTACATCCTTGATTTACAGCCTGAGAACTCGGTCGTCCGTTACGCGGTCGAACAAGGGCACACTGTATTTCTGGTTTCTTGGGCAAATCCTGATGCGACTATGTCGGATGTGACATGGGATGATTATGTAGAGCAGGGCGCAATCAAAGCCTTAGAGGTGGTTCGGTCAATTAGTAAGCAGGATAAAGTCAATGCGTTTGGCTTCTGTGTTGGTGGCACTATCATTTCTACTGCGCTGGCCGTTCTGGCTGATCGCGGTGAGCATCCGGTGAGCAGCCTGACATTGTTGACTGCATTGCTAGATTTTTCTAATACTGGTGTACTCGACGTCTTTGTTGATGAAATGCAAGTCTCTATGCGTGAGCAAACCATTGGCGCTGGCGGTTTGCTACCGGGGCGTGATCTGGCCAGCACTTTCTCTAGCTTGCGCGCTAATGATCTGGTCTGGAACTACGTTCAGTCCAATTATTTAAAAGGTGAGGCTCCACCCCCATTCGATTTGCTTTATTGGAATGCGGATAGCACAAATCTCCCAGGGCCGATGTTTTGCTGGTACTTGAGAAATACGTACCTCGAAAATAAATTGATGCAGCCTGGTGCGCTGATTGTCGCAGGCAATAAAGTTGATCTTGGAAAAATCGATGCGCCGGTATTTATTTATGGCTCTCGTGAAGATCATATCGTGCCATGGCAAGCAGCATTTGCTTCTACGCGCTTATTGAATCTCAAGCAAAAAAATAAAAATACCTTTGTGTTGGGCGCCTCGGGACACATTGCTGGTGTCGTCAATCCACCTGCAAAGAAAAAGAGAAGCTACTGGCTCAATCCTGACGCGGTCGGCAAAGATGCTGATGTCTGGATGGCTGGAGCGACTGAATACCCGGGTAGTTGGTGGCCTGTGTGGTCAGAATTTTTGGCAGAACACGGTGGAAAAATGGTGAAGGTGCCAGCAAGTGCCGGGAATAAAGAATTTCCAGCATCCGAGCCCGCACCAGGTCGTTACGTGAAAGTAAGAGCGGATTAATTTTTGTTGTTTTGGCTTATCTATTAAAAACAGGAGAATCAGTATGGCAAAGCGTGTTGCGTATGTAACTGGCGGTATGGGTGGAATCGGGACTCCAATTTGCAGACGTTTGTGCAAAGAGGGTTACACCGTCGTTGCGGGTTGCGGCCCAAATTCTGCCCGTAGAGAAAAATGGCTGGCAGACATGCGTGCGGAAGGTCTTGATATTCATGCTTCCGAAGGTAACGTGTCTGACTGGGAATCAACCAAAGCAGCTTTTGACAAAGTAAAGGCTGAAATTGGAGAAATTGACGTGTTGGTTAACAATGCCGGCATTACTCGCGATGGCCAGTTCCGTAAAATGAGTAAGGCGGATTGGGATGCTGTCATGGATACCAATCTGAATTCACTGTTCAATGTCACTAAGCAAGTGATTGAAAACATGGTTGACCGTGGCTGGGGTCGTATCATCAATATTTCATCCGTGAACGGTCAAAAAGGACAATTTGGTCAAACAAATTACTCGACTGCTAAAGCAGGTATCCATGGCTTTACAATGGCGTTGGCGCAAGAAGTTGCTACGAAAGGCGTTACAGTAAATACCGTGTCGCCAGGCTATGTTGGTACTGATATGGTAAAGGCAATTCGTCCAGACGTATTGGAAAAAATTGTCAGCGGCATTCCAGTTAAACGTCTAGCTGAGCCTGAAGAGATCGCATCCATTGTTGCCTGGATTGCTTCTGATGAAGGTGGTTACGCGACTGGATCGGACTTCTCAATTAACGGCGGTTTGCACATGGGTTAATGTGGTCACGGCCGATTTGGCTGTAGATCATTTGATTCATAAGTTGTCTATTTTTTGCGGCAATATATTGATTTTAAGTAATTTAAAATACAATCATTGCTTCTTTTTTACTGCAATGCAGTAAAATAAGTCCATTGGAGTGTATTGAATCTATTCATTCCAATGGATGTTCTACATTGCGAATATATAA